>JACQXX010000057.1 GCA_016208495.1 Acidobacteriota bacterium
TGTTTTCCTGCAACCAGCCAATAGTCCAACGGAACGGGTGGTGTGGTTTGGAGACGGTGGACTCTTCCGGTTTGAATCGCCCGCCGGAAATGACGAATCCCGACTGAGAATCGGAAGCTTTGCCGGTGAACGGGACTTTGACATGGTGATTGTCGAAGGCCGAAAGCTCACCACGCTGGTGGATGTCTTGAATAACGACACACCTGAGCAATAGTGAAGAGAAAGGCTTTTAGTGTTCAAGATTTGTAATCCAGACAAATACAATTTTCTCAATGGCTTGACTTGTTGAGTCAAAACTTCAAGTTTCCAGAACCCGCCGTTGATGATCAAACTAATTTTCCTGCTTCTACCGGATTTTGTGTTGGGGACAAATCAAGAGCGCCAGGAAGTCAGTACCACCTGCGTGAGCGGGTGGGTCAGCCAGCTTCCAATCCCACCCGCTCACGCAGGTGGTACTGACAAGTCCTTTATTTTCAACACCGGCCTGGTCCAACACAAAATCCGGTAGAAACAGTAATTTTCAAGCACCTTTCGTGCGAATTGGTTTGGATAGGTAGCCAGTGGTCGTGCTCAAAGCAGCACGACCACTGGCTATTGTTTATTACCCTTCAAACAACAAATAGCCAGTTTATTCAACCTGAAGAAAAAAACGAAGTTCATCCTGGCTGTGAAACAGACGGGGTTTCAAACCTTCAATGAATGGATTAGACTGCGGCGTTCTAAAAGGCTCAGTTTTCCAACCCTGTCATATCTCCCTGAACTTTCCATCAAGCCCCGTTTGCCAGCTATGAAGAATGAATTTTGAATTCCCGACTGTCCAGGTTTTCATAAGTCATAATTCATAGTTCATAATTTGAGTCGTTTTTGAGGTGTTGTGTGTTTCGCAGTTCTCGCATGAAGGTTCTCATTGCTGGTTGTTTTCTGACTGGTGTCGGCCTGGTGGTCGCCGTAACGACGTATCAAACAAAGGCGATGCGTGAACTCAAGCCCGATTTAGCCACGGTTGACTATGCCGGGTCAGAAAGCTGTCGTCAGTGTCATCAAGCGGAATTTGATCATTGGAGCGAGTCGCACCATCACAAGATGACCCAGGTGGCGTCGCCGCAATCGGTGGTTGGAGATTTCAACAATGCCACTTATACCTTCAATGGCGTTACGTCGCGGATGTTTCGGCAGGGAGATGAGTTTTTCATGGAGACGCTTGACCCCAGCGGCCAAATGGCAACCGCGAAAATTGTTCGAACCATCGGGTCACGTCGGTTCCAGCAGTATGTGACCCAGGTCGGCCCGACGTTCTGGCGGTTGCCGATTGCCTGGAATATTGAAAAGGGGTACTGGTTCAACTTACAGGGATTATTTCTCCACGCCGACAATCCCAATTTTAGTCAACACACGGCCATTTGGAACCAAAACTGTATTTTCTGCCACAACGTGAAGGGCAATCCGGGAATGGACTTTGACACCCGGCAGTTTGTCAACACCAATGTCAAAGAACTGGGCATTGGCTGTGAAGCGTGCCACGGACCTGGAAAACTGCACATTGAGAAAAACCAGATACCCGGCTGGGCCTGGTTGCGCAAAAAGGTGCGTGCCGACGATCCAACCATTGTCGAGCCGAAGAAACTTGAGAAAACGACCGAACTTCAGGTGTGCGGGCATTGCCACGGCCAGCGAATTCCGGCTCAGGAAAATGCCATTCGCGACGTGATGGAAAAGGGCGACCCTTATACGGCAGGTGAAAACCTCTCAAAATATTTCACGCCACTCAATATCACGTCCAAAGTCGGAACCTACAGTTTTGCCCAGCGGTTTTACCCGGATGGCACACCTCGTCTGACCGCTTATGAATACCAGGGTGTGTTGATGAGCAAGTGTTATCAGGCCGGGGAAATGACCTGCAACAGTTGTCATGATGTTCACAAAGGCCGTCAGCAGTCGCTCCTGACTGACGACATGCGGGGCAATACCGGGTGTGTCCAGTGCCATCAGGACATCAAGGCTCGACTGACCGAACACACTCATCATAAAGCCGACAGTAACGGGAGTTCGTGCAATGAATGTCATCGCCCACGGATCATCTTTGGGCTGCTGACTGCCAAGCGTACCCATCGCGTGCTGAATCCCAACCCCGACAAAAGCCTGACGACGGATATGCCCAATGGGTGCAATATGTGCCACCAGAAGGAAAGCACCGCCTGGACTTCGAAATACCTGACCGAGTGGTATGGTCCGGAACATGCTCTGACGGCTGAAAACCAAACCCGCCCTGACGCCAGCCAGTCAGAAATGGTTCGGGAGCTGTTTAGCGTTGATCCGTCAGCCCGGTGCGTGGCGGCCTGGGCGCTTGGCCAGCCAGGGGCAAATGAAAACAGTGACGCCGCCAAATGGGCAATTCCGTTTTTGATCGAAGCGTTGCGCGACCCGTACCCGGCGGTTCGGTACTTTGCCTATGATTCGCTCAAGCAACTGACTCAGGACGACAACCTGAAATTCTTCTATCTGGCTGATTCCAAAGATCGTGAAGCCGTCATTGCCTCGTTTGTGACCTGGTGGGAGAAATCCCCGAAGCCAGATGCCAGATATCGCCCAACAACGGTGCCGCTTGATGCCCGTTGGATGATTCCAGCGACCGAGCAGGCCAGGTACAAAGCCAGCATCAACAAAAGCTTATCAATTGAAATCGGTGAATAAAAAAGTCCAGAGTTCCGCCATCAGGCGGCCTTGTCATTTGAGAAAGGAAAATGTGTTTGTGGAAACTCAACTGATTGAAGTCTCAACCGGCGCTAAATTGTATGTTGCCAAAGCTGGCACGGGGCCGGAACTGATTTTGTTTCTCCATGCTGTGGGCGGAGACCATTCGTCCTGGATGCCCCAGATCGAGGCATTTCAAGATCGCTATACCTGCATTTCCTTCGATCAACGTGGCCACAGCCGGTCTGAGATTCCGGAGATGCTCCTGGAGCATATCAATGTGATGACCTTTGCCGAAGACGCCGCCGCTGTAATTGCCCATTTCGGCTTTCGTCGGGCGCATCTGGTTGGGCTTTCGATGGGTGGCGTGGTGGCACTAAAGGTTTTTCGCCGGTTTCCACACCTGGTTCAATCCCTGACACTGGCCAATACCTGGGCGTTTCATCCTGAAGCCGAAGGCCGAATTGTCTTTATGCAGCATCAGTTGGAAGAAATGAGCCTTTCGAAAAGCTCGGAAATGCTTATTCCGGGATTGTTTGCACCAAAAACGGCTCCGGAAATTATTGAACGGGCCATTCGAGTTGAAGCCGCCAAAGATCCAGATGTTTTTCTGGCCTCGTGGCAATCCATGTTCGGCGTTGATTTTCGCGATTTACTGCCATCCATCAACGTTCCGGTCTTGCTTCTTGGCGGCACCGAAGACAAAGTCACCCCAACTGACCCGCTCCTGACTGAAATCTTTGCAACTGTTCCAACTTCGCAACTGGTAAACATTGACGGCGCCGGGCATTTCTCAAACCTTGACCATCCAGCGGAATTTAATCGGGCCCTGGGCGTCCATTTGGGGCGTTCCCGAAGTCGAAGCGGCGCCAAAACCCAATTTCAAGCCAATCCAAATATCAAACTTGAGGCTGACACCGTGGCTCAAGGGTTGATGGCCATGCTTTCGCAGCGTGGTGTGGAGTGTTTCTTTTCAAATTCCGGGACGGATTTCACCCCGATTATTGATGCCCTGGCGCGGTACCAGAACAATGCTGAATTCAAGCTCAAGACGATTGCGATTCCCCACGAAAACACCGCTATTGCCATGGCGCACGGTCATTACCTGCTGTCTGGTCGTCCACAGGTCGTGATGGCTCACGTCAATGTTGGAACGGCAAATATGGGACTGGGAATCATCAACGCGGCCCGGTCACGGATTCCAATGCTGGTCCTGGCCGGGAAAACGCCCTGGTATGAATCAGAGGTTGATGGATGCCGTACCAATTTTGTGCAGTGGGGACAGGATACCTTTGACCAGGGCGCCTATTTTCGTGAATTCACCAAATGGGATTATGAGTTAAAGGGCGCCTTCAACCTGGAAACAATTGTTGATCGGGCCCTGGCAATTGCCGCCAGTGAACCTGCCGGTCCGGTCTATCTCACACTTCCCAAAGAAGCTCTGTGCCAGAAGCTCGAAACGCCGTTTCAGATTCATCAAACCCCGCGTCAGCAACCAGCCGGAACTCAGGAACCAACCGCCGATGCGCTTTCTGTGGCAGTTAACCTGATTCAGAACGCCAAATCTCCTTTGATTGTGACGGCTGATGCTGGACGGTTTCGCGGTGCGGTTGAAGCCTTAATTCAGTTTTCAGAAACGTGCGCCATTCCGGTGATTGAGCACGGCAAACGCAATTTCTTTAATTTTCCAACTGAGCATCCGTTGCACCTTGGCTTTTCACCCTCACCGTATGTTGAGCAGGCCGACCTGGTCATTGCGCTCGAATGCCCTGTCCCCTGGATTCCGGCCCTGTCCCAGGTCAAACAGCCGCCAACTTTAATCCAAATTGGGGTGGATCCGCTCTTTCAAGCCATTCCCATGCGCAGTTTCCCAGCCGATGTGGCTCTGGCCGGAGATCCAGCCGCAACCTTGCAGAAACTGACCCGGTTGCTCAACCAGTGTGAGAATTTGGAACATCGCGCCCAACGTCGTGAAACCATTGCCGTGGAACACAACCGGATGGTGTCAGCCTGTCGGACGGCAGCGGCTGGCGATAGTTCGAAATCGGTGATTACCAAGCGGTTTCTGTCGTGGTGTATTGGGCAGGTGGTGGATGATGAGACGGTCATCTTTAACGAGTACAACCTGGATCCACAGCTTGTTTCACGCCGGTTGACCGATAGCTGGTTTGAAAATTCAGTGGCCAGCGGTCTGGGCTGGTCGCTTGGGGCCGCACTCGGGGCTCAACTGGCCAGACCTGAACTCACGATGGTCGTCACCCTGGGCGATGGGAGCTATTTATTCAACACTCCGCTTTCGGCACACTATGTGGCCGCAGCTTACAATCTGCCGATTATCATTGTGGTGTTTAATGACAGTGCCTGGACCACGATCAAGAAATCCTATTTAGGCACCACACCTGAGCCCTGGGGTGTCAAAAATAACACTTTCCCGCTGTGCAATTTTGACGTGCAAATCCATTTTGAAAAACTGGCTGAGTCGTGTGGCGGCGTTGGATTGACGGTTTCTGAACCCGGAGATGTGATCGAAGCCCTCAAGCAAGCATTTCATATTTCCCGGCAGGAGCGGCGGCACGTTCTGGTCAATGTGCTTTGCGAGCGGGATTGAAAGCAAAAGACCAGTCCCTGGAAATTCAAACTGGTTGGTATCAATGGCTTCGAGTGTTTGATGATTCTAACAGCGGTGCGGAAAAAGTCGGGTTTCGCCGTCCAGGCAAAGGTTGTCAGACTCAGATGAGCATTCCGTAGCTGCCTTGGAATAGCTGAACCCGGTAGCCCGTTAACTGAGTGGGGAGACTTTAATGTCAATAACTTACAAGCAGAAACAACTGCTCTTCTTTTTGTTTTTCCTATCTGGATTTTGCGGTTTGTTGTATCAGGTTGTATGGATTCGGCTGGCGTTTGCGTCGTTTGGGGTGATTACTCCAGTACTTTCGGTCATTGTTTCGGTTTTTATGGCTGGGCTGGCTGTTGGATCCTGGGGCGCCGGAAGATATGTCAGGAGTCTGAGTCGAACCCTCAACTGGTCTGTCGTTACTCTGTATTCAGTTTCAGAATGCCTGATTGGTATTGGGGCGGTTGTGGTTCCTTACTTGTTTCGATTTGGTGAGCGATTGCTGCTTAACACCGGAGAATCAAATTCAGTTCTTCACCTCGCACTCACGGCTGTGGTTATTGCGATATCAATTTTCCCGTTTTGTTTGTGTATGGGAGCCACCTTTCCATTGATGATGGCTTATGTGAAAGCCAGGGAAACGGAAAACACAACAAGCTTTAGTTACTTATATTTAGCAAATGTAATTGGAGCAATGTGTGGAACATTAATAACCTCAGTTTTTTTAATTGAATTGCTAGGGTTTTCCAGGACCTTATGGGTTGCAGGGGTATCAAATTTTCTGATTGCTGGAATCAGTTTCGAGTTGGGGCGCAGACACCGGGAACCACAGCTTGAATTGCCTGATCCGGTTTCCTCCTCTTTGCCGACAAACACATTTTGGAAAGATGCTCGATTTCGAGTGGCCCTGGTCATTTTATTTACCACAGGTTTGACTTCGATGGCTTTTGAAGTTGTTTGGACCCGGGCATTTAATTCTGTTTTAGGCACTCAGGTTTACTCGTTTGCCTCTGTACTGTTTGTTTATTTGCTGACAACCTGGATTGGGGCGCTTATTTACCGGCATGATTTTGACCGAAAAAAAGAACATTCTCTTTCAAGTTTGATTGCCTGGTTGGTTTTGGCGGCATTGTTACCTATTTTGCTCAATGACCCTCGGTTGCAAACGACACTTTCCAACTTGTTCAAAATGGATTTGAGATGGTTTTGGGCATTGGCAAGCATCGGCCCGTTCTGCGGTATTCTGGGTTATTTAACTCCGGGTTTAATTGATCAGGTGTCACTTGGTAACCCCAAGGAAGCTGGTATTGCCTATGCTTTTAATATTCTGGGTTGCATTCTGGGGCCGCTATTGACCTGTTATATTTTTCTGCCTTCTTTTGGGGCTCAAACTTCAATCGTCATTATGACCTTACCCATCGCTGGGCTGTTTGTGCTTAAATTCAGAGAGTACAGGCCATTTTTTGGATGGGGAATTGGAGCACTGACTGTTGCCGCCTTGATTGTATCAGGAGCTGTTGCCCGAAGTTATGAAGGTGGAAATGCCCAGGTACAGGGGAAGAATTTTGAACTACGTCGGGATCATGTTGCGACTGTGATGGCTTACCGGACGGGGGATTCGGCAACGGGAGGCACGTTGTTGGTAAACGGTGTCGGGATTACAAAAAAAAGTACTATCACAAAATTTATGGCACACCTTCCAATGGTTTTTTGCCCACATAAGCCGGAATCTTCACTGGTCATCTGCTTTGGAATGGGGACGACATACCGGTCTTTGTTAAGTTGGGGCGGTCAGGCCACAGCCGTTGAGTTATCCCCAAGTGTTACAGCTTCATTTGGGTTCTTTTTTAAAGATGCAGAACAAATTTTGCGCAACCCAAAGGGCAAAATTGTGGTTGATGATGGCCGGCGGTTCTTGCAACGAACAAATCAAACCTTTGATGTCATCACCATTGACCCCCCACCTCCAGCAGAGTCAGCGGGTTCAAGTTTGTTGTATTCTGAAGAATTTTATCAACTGGTAAAACTCCGCCTCCATCCAGATGGGGTTTTTCAGCAATGGTTTGGCGAAGGTGATGACCAGTGCCCTAAAGCTATAGCCCAGTCCCTTTGTAAAGTATTTCCTTATGTCCGTGTGTTTCATTCTGTTGAAGGTTGGGGATATCACTTCCTGGCTTCATCCAGGCCGATTATGAATCCGGACCCGGCAGTGTTTTCGGCTAAGTTCCCAGAATCTGCTCACAATGATCTGGTCGAATGGGTTCCTCAATGGTCTGAGCCCAAAGACTTTCCTACTTTTTTAAACTTTGTTCTCTCAAAAGAAATACCTGTGCAGCAAACATTACCGACCAATCCCAACCAGCGCATTACGGATGATCGTCCGTTTAATGAGTATTATCTGGTTCGGAGATATTTGTTGAATTAGGCGGATGTAATCTGGTCCAAAGAGGGATTGGCGTCTGAAATTTCAAGACAGGAAACCGGAATCCAGCCTGATTCTCCGGCGCTATTGGTACACCACGCCCAGCCGAATTCAATCTTGTGAACAACCAGGTGGTGTCCCTCATGAGCCGTCAGCTCACGGGCAGTGTAATCCATCACTGTTTGCTCGGATTGCCCGTTGGCTTCAAAGGTATGTTTGGGCACCCAGCCGCTTTTTCCCCGCTGGTCCGTGCACCAGATCCAGCCTGGAAACTCGGTGTCTTCCTGGCCAACCTGGATTGGTTCGCCGGCCTGGAATGAAATTGGGTCAAGGTATTGTGCCTGATAGGCTTTGATGACAATTGCCTGGGTTGTAACCATAAATTGATGCTCCTCAAAAAAAGAACAAAAAGGACGAAAGGGACAAAAAGGACATAAGGGACCAAAAGTTCGAAAACCCCGAACCCCGAACCCCGAACCCCGAACCCCGAACCCCGAACCCCGAACCCCGAACCCGTGTCTTTCTCACACATACTCATTGGCGCGAAACCACTCCACAGCATCACGGAGCGCGGTTTCAATCGGGGTTTGGGGCAGGCCAAGTTCGCGGATGGCTTTATCGCTTCGATAGTACATGGCGTGTTTGGCCATTTTGGCGCTGTCAATTTCAACAGTTGGGGGACGGCCAGTGAGCCGACTGATGAAAAGTTCGTCAATGTAGCCGACCGCAATTGGAATCCAATGTGGAATCGCTTTTGTCGGTGCGGGGAGGCCCGTGATGACTTCGAGCATGTCCACCAGTTCCTTGAGCGTCACGTTGCGGTTCCCCAAAATGTAGCGTTCACCAATCCGGCCTTTTTCAGCCGCCAGCAGATGTCCTTTGACGACGTCGCGAACATCCACCAGGTTGAGTCCAGTGTGGACATACAGCGGCATTTCACGCTTCAAAAACCGAAGAACAATATTTCCAGTTGGGGTGGGCTTGACGTCACGCGGGCCAATTGGGGTACTTGGATTGACGATTACCACGGGGAGTCCTTCGCGGGCAGCCGCGACGGCGGCTTCTTCGGCCAGGAACTTTGATTTTTTATAGGCACTGACCAGTTCATCAACTGTTGTGCAGGTGGTTTCATCCGCTTCCTGACCGTGAGGTGGCACGCCGATAGCGGCCACTGAACTGGTGTGGACAAACCGTCGAATATTGGTTTTCCGAGCGGCTCGAAGCAGATTCTTGGTGCCATCAACGTTGCTTCGATAAATGGCCGCACTGTCACGCCGAAGCAGGCTGTAATGAGCCGCCACGTGAAAAACCAGTTGGCACCCATCGAGAGCCCGGTGTAAAAAGTGTTCGTCGTTTAAATCTCCCTCAACACAATCAATTGTCAACCCTTCCAGATTTTTTTGGTCACTTCCGGGTCGTACCAGCGCCCGGACTTCACTGCCTGAGGCCAGGAGTTCCGGGATGAGATTTCCGCCGATAAATCCCGTGCCTCCAGTCACAAATGCACGCATAGATTGGTTGTTTTTCTCCTTTGACTGAATTTTGGATTGACACCACTGAAGTCACGGAACCAACGATTTTCAAACCTCAAGCGGAGCCTCACCCAAAAACTATGAAAAAACTCTTTGCGGCTGAAAACATTATGAATCTGCTGCTGGTCTTTGTGCCGGTGGCAATGATTTTGGAATGGGTGATCCACGCCCAACCCATCTGGATTTTTGTGGTATCGTGTCTGGCGATTATTCCACTGGCTGGCTTGATGGGAAAGGCCACCGAGCACCTTTCGGAAAAATTAGGGGAAGGGATTGGCGGGTTGCTCAATGCCACCTTTGGCAACGCCGCGGAATTGATTATCGCGTTTATGGCGCTCCGCGAAGGGCTCTATGATGTGGTCAAAGCCTCGATCACGGGCTCGATTATCGGTAACCTGTTACTGGTCTTTGGGTTAAGTGCTCTGGTTGGTGGATTGAAATTTCCAAATCAAACGTTTAACCGGACGGCAGCCAATCTCGGCACCACCATGCTCGCTTTGAGCGCGTTTGCACTGCTGATACCAGCCGTGTTTCACGCCATTGTGTTTGGCAAAGCACCAGCCACCCACGAGCGCGAATTGAGCCTGGAAATTTCAATCGTGCTCTTTATTACCTATATCCTGAGTCTGATTTTTACGCTCAAAACCCATAAACATCTGTACGTTGGTGAGTTAGGTGATGCTGAAGAAGAAGCCATCGGGACCCACGGCTGGTCGCAAGGGAAATCAGTCGGCGTCCTGGTCGGTGCCACGGCTATGGTTGCGCTGATTAGTGAATTCCTGGTTGGGTCAGTTGAAGCCGCCGCCAAAACGCTTGGAATGACTGAAGTTTTCGTCGGCGTGATTCTGGTGGCGATTATTGGGAACGCGGCGGAGCATTCAACCGCCGTGCTGATGGCGCTTAAAAACAAGATGGACCTGGCGATGAACATTGCGGTTGGGTCTTCGCTTCAGATTGCCTTGTTTGTGGCCCCGATGCTGGTTTTTCTGAGCTATCCATTTGGCGGCAAAGGGCCAATGGATTTGCTTTTTACCACACTTGAAGTCGTTTCGATTGTGATTGCCGTCACCACAACCTCACTGGTTTCACAGGATGGCGAATCCAACTGGATGGAAGGTGTGCAATTACTGGCGGTGTATCTGATACTCGGGATTGCCTTTTACAACCTGCCGCATCTGCCGTTGTAACAGATTCGCTCGTCAGTTCACCTGGAATTTGCAGTGAAAGGCCAACGATATGCGAAGTTTCGGTCTTGTCTCGGCAGCCGTTTTGATGCTGGCATGGATTGGAGTTTCAAGTTCTCCGATTCAGGCGAAACCAATGAATATCAACACTTTGAGCACCGCCCAAACCATTCGGGATGGTGCTCTTTTGTATTTTCCGCTTGAAGTCGGGAATCAGTGGATCTATCGCAGCACCACCCTTGAAGGCATCGTGATCGAAGTCGTTGAAATCCGTGAAGTCCAGGGCAAATCTTACTTTGTGGTGAGAGGATTGGTCCGAGGGCGCGACATACTGGTCCGTGAGTCCAAAAAAGGGACCCTGGTGATTTTTGATGAAGAATCGAAAACCGAAAATCTGTGGTATGACTTTAAGACGAAAAAGGATGATGATTTTATATCGCCACCTCACGTCTGTGCGCCGAAAGCAGTAATGACATCAAGGACATACACGTATCGAGGGTTGATTGGCACCTATTCCAATGCCCTGCAACTCACGTACCCTGGTGTTTTTCAATGCGGCAATGCTCAGGAAATTTTTGTTCCGACCATTGGGCTGGTTCAGTGGACCGAAGTGCGTGGTCCGGCACAGTTTGTCTACGATTTGATGTATGTGCGGCTTGGAAAAAATACCGTCTTGACCCAGCCGGAGATCGGTTTTTTCATCACGCTTGATCAGTCAACCTATTTGACACGCCCGCCGGGTACAACCGCCGGGTATATTCCACATTTGACAGCAAAGATTACACTTCGAAGCACCCATCCGGCACCATTGAAACTGACCTTTCCCACCGGGCAACTGTTTGATTTCTCGATTCGGGATGAGAAAGGCGAAGTCTTTTATACCTGGTCAGATGGGAAGGGATTTCCTGAAGTCATCACTGAAGAATCAGTCTCCGGCGAGCGACATTTTGTCATCGGTGTGCCGTTGATCACGTCAGATGCCTGGATTTTGCCCGCCGGCCACTATATCGCCGAAGCCTGGATGACGACGCAGGGGACGCGCAAATTTGCGGCTTCAGTTGGATTTGAAGTGGTGGACAATAAATCGAAATAATACCAGTCCGTCGTCAGTGGCAGTGGTCAGTCGTTCGCTCAGTTGATTTCGCTGAATAGCTTGACTATTTCCTGGGAGCGCCGGCATCTGATTGAAAACCAACCGCTTTGTGCCAGCAAGATGCCGGCGCTCCCACGAGGAATCTTTTCCTGAGAATTTATGCTTCCTGGCCCGTGATTTGCTCGGTGTTAGGCATTGAGGAAAATCACCCAGACCTGTTTTGTTCAGGTGTCGAAGGGAGGTAAGTTGTATGGTGACCTCTCGCTTAAAATCTCACTTTCCGTTGCGTTTCCAACAATTCCTTTCCATTGGGATCAGTGCAGTTTTGCTTACGATACTGTGTTTACCAGTTCGTGGGCAGGAAGTTCCATCGCCCCAGCCACCTCTTTCTGAACTGGTTGAGCAACCCTACCTCCAGGTGTTGATTCTTGCCCCGCAGCTTGAACTTTCACGTTCTGAAGTTGCCGATTTTCGGGCTGAACTCAAACGCCAGAAGGAGCTGGAACAAAAGCGGTTTGAATCACAGGAAAAATTGCTGGCCCGCACCATTGAACAATGGCAAAAACAACTTGAAGTGCTGAACCGGAGTGCTTCGAAAGACTCTGAGACAATGGCAAAGCAGCGTAAAGACGCCCATTGCCAAATTTTGAAGCTCGAACGTGAAAAGCGTGAAAAAACACTGGCCCGTAAACATGGTGTTCCGGTCGCCTTTGAAAATAAGCTGGCCAAGCTCGATTTATTAGTGGACTGGCCAGCCAAAGAGCAGGAAATCAAAAATACCATCGCTTCGGGAACCGCCCGTCAACGTCGGTATGGAAATGTCGAAGATATTGGCATCCGGGTCATTGTCAAAGACCAGGAAAAAGACATCAAGCTTGGTGAACGTGCAGTTCAAGAACTCAAGCTGTATGGCCTGCTTCCAAAGGAATTTGACGACAAGGAAGTCAATGATTTTGTGCGGGTGGTGGCTGAAAATATCGCAATCAATTCTGACTTGAAAGTGCCACTCAAGGTCACAATCCTGGAAAGCGATGAAATCAATGCCTTTGCCTTGCCGGGTGGTTACCTCTTTATCAACACGGGGTTGATCCAGCATGTTCGCACTGAAGCAGAGTTAGCCGGAGTGATTTCGCATGAAATCGCCCACATCACTGGTCGTCACGGTGCCCGATTGATGAAGCGAGTGACAATTGCCAGCATCATTTTTGAAGCTGCCCAGGTTGCCGCCATCATTTTTACCGGCGGCATTGCAGGCATCGGAACATACTATGCTCTGCAATATGGATTCTTTGGGTTGGGACTGATGTTGAATCTGGCGTTATTGGGCGTTTGCCGCGATTTTGAGGCCGAAGCGGATCAACTCGGTGTTCAGTATGCGTGGCGCGCGGGCTATGACCCACGCGGATTTGTTACCTTTTTTGACTACATGGCCAGTGAAAAAGGCTATGTCAAATCCTCAAGCTTTTTCCGAACGCATCCGCCATTCTTTGAACGAATCGTGAGTACGTTCAGTGAAATTGCTTATTTACCGGAAATGGAAGTTCAAAAAATTGACTCCAGCGAGTTTCAGGCGATCAAAATTCGCCTCAAAACTTTGCTGGAGCAGACAAAACTCGAAGAGAAAAACAAACCTTCTCTCAAGCGAAAAATTGAATGTGATTGATTGCCAATCGAATGAAGAACCTTTTTAGTGGTTAGTGGTTAGTGGTTAGAAATCAATACTTTCGAAGAAGGACCAAGGCTCAACCACCAAATACCAGGGACCAAGGGACCCAGAAGAAAATAAAATCCCACTGAAATCGGGTTCAGGGTTCAGGGTTCAGGGTTTCAGCGATGAGTTGACTGATCCCACTCAAGATGAAGACTGGGGAACTGGCGGGTACCACTCAACGTGGAGTATCTGGCCCTGAACCCTGAACCCTGGTGGTATGATATTTCCATCCGACTCCCTTAACTGGCATCACTAACCACTTTCTTCATTCTCAATTTTTCATTCTCGTTTTATTTGACAAGGACTTCCACCTGATTCGAATTAGAGATAGGTATTGCGACTTACGGTTTGACTGTAGGTCGTCACATTTGATTTGAGGGTTGCGACTCGACTGAATGTGCCGTTGCTTTTCAGTGCTCGTTCCACATAAAACCCGGTTTCATTGGTTGACCGATCTGTCCACCGAAGCGTCACTTTCCGTGAAGCAACCGTTGCCGTCAAATTCGACGGGGCATTGATGAAGTTGGGGTCAGTTCCCGTAGCTGTAATCGTCAAACTCGTTGAAGCTGTTTTCCCGCCATTATCGGTAACCGTCAGTGTTGCCGTGTAGGTGCCTGCTGTTGCGTAGGTATCGAAATCAATCATTCATTTTATATAAAATCATAGTATTTTAATAAAATTTATATTATATTCTGAATATGAAACTTTCGACCTACGCAAAACACATGGGAGTGTGCTATCTGACGGCGTACAACTGGTTCAAAGCTGGACGGATTCAAGGGTATCAAATGGAGACTGGCACAATCATTGTGACCGAACCAGTCAGCCGTCCGATAGTCAAGACACAAACCCGAAAGGTGGCGATCTACGCACGGGTTTCGGCGGCGGAAAACAAAGAGAATCTGGAAGCACAGGCACAACGAGTGATGGATTACTGCACGGCCCGAGGATATCAAATTGGGCAAGTGGTCAAAGAAGTGGGGTCAGGGGTCAACGATACGCGACCCAAATTGCTGAAACTGCTGACGGATACGACGGTGAAGTGTATTGTGTGCGAACACAAAGACCGGCTGGCACGGAGTGGGTTTCATTTTGTGGAAGAGTTGCTCAAAATCCAAGGGCGAGAAGTGGAGGTAATCAATCTGGCGGAAAACGAGAACGAAGATTTGATGGATGATTTCGTGAGCAGTGTGACTTCATTTTGTGCCCGGCTGTATGGACAGAGGCGATCAAAACGGAAGACGGAGCGGATTATCGCGGAACTCAAACGGGAAGAAACCGATGAACCGGGCGATCAATAACCTCAAATTGGAAGCGGCGAATGTCGGGAAGCTGAAGCGGCTCGATGAAGTGGCCTCGGTGTATATCCTGGCGGTCCAGCGGCTGGTCAACATTTTGATTGCGACGGGGCAGCGAGTGCCAAATAAATATGGGGAAATCCCAGGTGATGAGGCGAACCTGATCGGGCCACCATCACCGGAAAATCAGCTCTCGGAGCGATGGCGGCGATGTGCGTGGCAACAAGCCTGTGGCATCGTCAAATCGTGGTATGCCAATGAGCGAACCAATCCACCCTGCCTCAATGTCGAGGACATCTGCATCCAGGCGAATGCGAATGTGGTGAAACTGGAAATGCAAGGCGCGCCGCAACGAGCCCGGTTGGAACAGATCAAACGCTTGAAAACCAAAGGGGAAGCGGAAGGCAAAGTGGTGCGGATTCCAAAGACGCTCCCGGATCCGAAGGGTGGGCGGCAGTTTGAATACTGGCTCAAAGTGGCGACGTTGCGCGCCGGGGAACCGATCTATCTCCCGGTGCAACTGTATCCGCGAGCCGCGAAACTTCTCAAAAGCGCATCGCGAACCGCAAGCAGTGTCTTGCTGACCCGCCGCCGGGGTGAGTGGCAGCTCCAAATCGTGGTTGAGCATCAGGCCCCCGAACCGGTTACTGCCTCGGCCCCAGCCGTGGTTGGGATTGATGTCGGAATCGTCAATTTCGCCACTGTGTCACCGACTCATGACGTAGACTCTGGAGAATCGCTGCCTGAAACCGACCAGCGTCCGTTTCACCAGTCCTTTGGCGGCATCCCCGACCAACTCTCCAACCGGGTCGAACGAGACGCCGAACGGATGAGCCGGAAACAAAAACTCAATGTCTGTTTGGAAAAGAAGGGCCGGACACCGGTATCCCTCACCAATCCCGCCACCACGGCCTGGATTCGCAACCTGATCGGATATGCCCTCAATCAACTCCTGTTTTGGCTGCCCTCGCCGGATTCGGTGGTCATCGTGGTTGAAACCCAGGCTGAGTTTCACTGTCAACATTGTCACTTTCAAATCAACGCGGACTGCAATGCGAGCGACGTGATCGCCAAACGTTTTGGGGATCACCAGCTCAATCAGCTTTCAGTCCCGCGCACGGGAGACCTGCTGCTGGAGCGTTTTTGGAATACCATCAGCTTCTCCTACGGCCCATCACCCACCGTTCCCCGTAGTGGAATGGCTGGCGAGAAGTCGTTCATCAGTCGTGACAGACCGCTCCGCCAGGTGAAACCGATTTTATAAATTATAATAAAATTCGGAACTATCTCCTCCATCTGCCCCGGTACTGAAATCTCGAAATCCATTGCGATCTTTGGTGTTTCGTAAATATTTGAAAAATAAATATTTACAAGGGGAAATTGTCAGATCAACAATCCCAAAACACAGGTTCCGATCTGGCACTCAGGCTTGTTGAACAATTAGCCGATGCACAGTTTGTTTGGGCAGTCAGAAAAATTTGATTGTTTTTTGAGAGAGTGCGGGGAAATTAGCGTGGTGCAACCCTACCACTCTAACTGGAAAAAAGATGTAAATAAACCTTCATCTATTTTTCATTGAGCTGGGAAAAATCTGGCGAGATTTGATGTAGGGTTATTTTTTTCTGAGAATTTGAATGAAGTCCACTACTCTGGATTCTGCCCAACGGCGGCAATTGTTTTCTCGGATGGCTGAGATAAATGCAACGTGCCCGCCGTGGCGGGTAATGATGGCGACCAGATTTGGATTGGCGGTAACTGTTTTATTATGAAGGGGATCTGCCGGGATAAAGGGATCATCCTCTGAATGCAGGATCAGGGTTGGGATTTGAATATCAGCCAGGTAGTTGCGAGAGCTGGCCCGTTCATAATAATCAGCCGCATCTCGAAATCCGGAATAGGGCGCCGTGTAGACATCATCAAATTTTCGCAAGGTCTGGATTTTGGGTAGAAGTGACTCGTCAACCCACCCTGGATAGGTCTGGTTGTAGGCAACCACTTTGCGCTTGATACTGCGCAGGAAATTCATGTGGTAAAGGTAATTGGTGTGGCGTTCGAGGGCATCAATGCAGGTGGGAAGGTATACGGAAGGGGAAATCGCGACTAGTCCACGCAAAATATTCTTTCCATTGGATTTTTCTTCTCCGGCAAATTTGAGGGATTGATTTCCGCCAAGTGAAAATCCAGCCAGATAACATTCCTCGACACCATCAACTTCGCGCAACTGATGAAATATCTGCCGCAGATCCTCAGTCAGACCAGCATGATAAAATGCCTGGTTTGGTTTAACGCCACCACAATTGCGGATATTGAGTCTGACGACATTGAACCCAGCCGCCAGCGCTTTTTCAGCCGTTCCAATCATATACGGAGACTCGGTTGAGCCTTCCATGCCATGAATGAGGACCAGGCAAGGCGTTTTTTTCTTGTCCGATTGCCAGGAGCAATGCCCCAAAATCTGAATATGATGTGGCAGGTGAAACATCCGTGGTTCAGAGTACCGCTCCAACCAGTGTTTCCGGCGGGAAAGCACTGCCGATGCAATCGTTTGAGCGTGTCCACTCTTGAGTAGAGGATGTGGAATAAAAGGCTTCTGGTCAAAAACCGATAAGATTGCGCTTCGATTCATTGGTCTATTATTTTTAATCAGTAGTCAGTGGTCAGTCGTCAGGAGTTTAACCACTTCAGTTCGATTTTCTTCTCTGGCTTTTTCCAGTGGGGTTTTTCCAGTTTTATCTTTGATCGAGGGATTTGCCCCGGCGGCAAGCAGAACTTTCACCACCTCGGTTCGGCCATATCGGGCTGCCTGCCAGAGAGCCGTTTCCTGGTTGTTATTTTGGTCATCAACCGCAGCTCCTTTTTCCAACAAAAGCTGGACCGTGTCCACATAGCCTGTGCGCGCGGCCATCATCAGAGCCGTGTAGCCGTCATTGTCTTTGGCATTGAGCGTGGCGCCGGCCTCAAGCAATGTTTTCACAATTTCGGTGTGACCGTTGCTGGCGGAAAGGATCAGAACCGTCATTCCGTTCTTGACGGTTGCATTGGCAAAAGGCCGACGACTGAGTACCTGTTTGACCTTCTCGCTTTTTCCATCGCGCACCGCCCGGATCAATTCAGCCCGTTGTGGGTTCTGCTGGCTGATAAACACCAGCAGCACCAGAAAAATCGCGGGCATAATCAACCAGGAAAGCGTCCCCAGTTTTAATGCACTCGGGCGCTTGGGTTTGGTTGTAATTTGGGCTTCGACCGCACAAGAGTCAGCACAGGGAATAATTCCGGCTGAGCGCAGGGCCTGGAAATAAAACAGGGCGGTTGGAATGGCACAATTGACCGAATGAAACATGGTGGAAATAAACAAACCCGCAATCGCCAGTCCGACCCACACGCTGAAAATTTTCTGGATTAAATCTCCCAAAATGTCGTCACCACCATAAACCAAAAAGCCAAGCATCGATAGGTGGGGATACAACACGCCAAACGTTGCTGCACTGATGTCTCTCACCAAAAATGCATACCCAACTGGCCGATGAAATTTCATCAATTCAGTTGATCGCTCAATAGCGTCCCGCCCAGTTTTGCCCTCCACAATCACTGCGGCTGGGGCCAGTGCCTGGTACATGGCGGCTTTTACCCCTGGAACCACCAGCGGAATAGACCGGGCAAGAACCGACCCACAGCTTAAGAGAATGGTTTTGGTCAGCGGCCAGAAATTTCGGCAGTAGGTGAGGGCGATTGGCTTGAATGAAAGCTCTGATTCCGGGTTGGTTACCAGTTTTTCCACAATAATGGTGGCGGCGGCGACATTGTATCGGTTCCCAAGCAGTGCCAGCCCATAGAGCCCAACCAGCATGCCGATAAACGCAACTGGACCATAAGCGGAGTTTAAGGCACCCGATGAATACTCAAGGTAAATCAGAGCGGCTGCCAGGATAACCGTTGGAAGGTAGGCAATGAACCCCAGCGTAAAGAATAGCCGCTGGCAGGTGGAAAACATAAATTTAGCTGTTTTCAGGACCCCGGTTTCACCTTCGATGGTTGATCGGATTGCCGCGGCAAACGCCCGAGCATTGACAGGGCGGTCCCGTGGGTCTTTTGCCAGCGCCGAAAACACAACCGCTTCAACGTCTTTCGAAATTTCAATTCGTTTTTCAAACAGCGAGGGAGGTGGCTCTTCGGTGTGTTTGGTAATCAGTTGGAAGGTATCTCCCTGAAATGGTTGTTCACCAGCCAGCATCTGGTAGACAATCACCCCAAGACTGTAAATATCTGATTTTCCATCGGTTGCACCCCCTTTGCATTGTTCGGGCGACATATAAGCGGGGGTTCCCATGACCGTCCCAACCTGGGTAACCAGACTGAGTGCCGTGCTCTGACTGAGCAAACTGGTTGCCCGTCCACCGTCAGTGCGAGGGATTTCTGGGTCATCAAACCGGGTCGTCGGATGAATCTGAGTGCCAGACTCTGAGTCAACTGCGACCGACACCACAACTGGTGATGGTGAAACCTGAGGATTTGAAGGGTGGATTTGGGTGGCTCCCTCGGTATTTTCAAAGATTGGGGTGTTGGATCGCTGAGGACTAAACGGAAGTGTGCCGCGATGAATTAAGGTTGAGCCTTCGGTATCAACTGGGTGGAGTCGGCCAGAGGGAGTCAGGCTCACATCGGTATCAGATCCTTCGCTGCAGGTATCACGCAGTTTGGCAATTCCAAAATCAAGCACTTTGATGTTGTAGCCGCCGCGCCGATTCGGTTCCAGCCAGATATTGTCAGGTTTCAGGTCCCGGTGAATGATGCCCTGTTTATGGGCTTCATCAATGGCAAGCGCCGTTTGTTCAACAATATCAATCACCAGATTCAGTGGAAGTTGCCCTTTTTGAGCCAGCAACTCGCCCAGATTGCACCCATCCAGAAACTCCATAACCAGGAAGGCCAGGGTGGTTGACCCAACGAGTGAAAATCCAAAATCGGTGACGTTGACCACATTGGGATGGCGAAGCCGCCCGGCGGCAACGGCTTCACGTTTAAACCGCTCAACAAACTCAGTGTTGGCCATAAAGTCTGGGGCAATCACTTTGACGGCCACTGGACGCTGGGTGCCGAGGTGGATTGCTTGAAAGACAGCGCCCATTCCTCCCTGGCCAAGTTGTTTGACAATCTGGTACTTACCGTCAAGCGGTTGCCCAATCAGACTATCGAGGGTGGACATGGTTTGATCTTTCAGTGGGTGTGGCATTGAGGAAACCAAACGGGAAAACCACGAAAAACACCAGATGTTGGGAGTGCAAGTGTTTTTCGTGGTTTACAAAAGGGTTAAACCTTCCAGGAACAAGGCCGCGAACACTTTAAAGAAGGAGATCCGAGCCTGTTCGTGGATACTGATTCACACCGGTTGACGGTGGAATCGTGCGCTCCAGAAATTCTTCAACCTGTTCGGCAATTCGTTGGGCTTGCCCGATGCAATCGCCAATTGAGACTCCATACATGTAATTCCCCGTGAGATACAAACCCGGGTACCGGCCAACTTGCTCTTCAATTTCAGTCCGCCGGGATGGATGGCCGAGTGTGTATTGGGGAATGGCCCGTTCCCAGCGAGTAACGCCCAGCACGCGAGGGGCACCTGTCACCCCAAGGGTTTGCTGCAAATCTTTGTGAACGGTCCGAATAATGTCCTCATCGCTCAGGGTTAAGACTTCTGGGTCAGTGCTGCCGCCGATAAAACAGGTGAGGGTCACATAGCCTTGTGGGGCACGCTCTGGAAAAAGTGACGAGTTCCAGATACACCCAAGCGTTCGAACTCCCTCTGAACGAGGAATTAAGAACCCAAAGCCCTGGAGTGATGTCCCCGGTTGAAGCTTTAATTGGGATTCTTTAAACGCCAGCGCCACTGAGGCCAGCGGGGGATATGGAATCTTGTCCAACGTATCAGCCAGTTTGTCTGAAAGCGGGTTCAGCAATCGGGCGGCTGTATAGGCGGGTGTGGCGACCACAAGAGATGCCGTATGAATTGGCTGGCGGTCACCACAAAATTCAACTTCAAGCGTATAATGAGCTTGTGGCGCGTGATTGTGAAATTCGATGCCGTGAATCTTGCAGTTTAAGAGCAACTCGTTAACTAAAGCTTTGTGCAGGGCTTTCGGCAGGGTTTCCAACCCATTCAAAAACGAACAACTCTGATGGGACCGGCGGGGTGGTTCACCCGTTTTGGCCGAAACGGTTTTTTTCGAGCGGAAGGCACCCCGAATGACACTGCCGTGTTCGGCTTCAAGGTCAGCAAGCTTGGAAAATGGGGGTGAGGCCATGGCGCTGAGTTCAGACGTGTCTCCAGCGTAAACACCAGATACAAATGAGCTTACCAGGACATCGTGGAATTGTTTGCCAAATCGGCGGGTAATAAATTCCTCAATCGTTTGTTCCTGGCCAGATGTGCTCGGGGCGATGAAGGGCTCGGCAAAGAGCCGAAGTTTGGCAAGTGGGGAAAGCAGCCGGGTGGTTAAGAAAGAAGACAGAAACTTGAGTGGAGAGGTTGGAACCGGAACGGGTCGGAGCTTTCCCTTATAGTAGACAAATCGTGGTGCTGAACTGTCGGCTGTCACCAGGTACGGGGAAATCCCAATACTATCAAGTAATTCGGAAATTTCAGGGGTGATGTAAAAACTGTTTGGACCACGCTCAAACAGAAACCCGTCAACCGATTCGGATTTCATGACCCCGCCAACACGGTTGCTTCCGTCAATGAGCAAGACGTTGCGCCCAAGCTGCTTGAGTTGATATGCACAAACCAGTCCCGAGATACCACCACCAACCACGATTACGTCTTGCATGAGAGATTCCCCCATCTGGAATAAAGAAGTCTTTTAGGATATTGGCTTAGGACCTCATCCAAGCCGAACCGGCTAAAATTTGTGTTGGGAGCAAGAAACGAGCCAGAATTTTTGAAAACATATCAACTCCGTCAGGATCTCGGAACGATATGGTATCGCAAGTGATGATAGAGGTGACCCCTCGCGATTTTGATGCCAGCCCGCAACTTTGTTGTTTTTGAATGACTTAAATTTACCCTGGAAGCAATAAAAAATCAATTTGACCGGTACTTCAAGCTCGGGAAAATTGCTTCAAGGGGGGAATCTCAACGCCTATCGCTGACCAGCCTGTTTGACAACCCGTTTTGGCTGTGGGCGCAAACGGGTCTCGACCAGATCTGCCAGAGATTGGATGAATAATGGATGACAATTCAGCGTGGGTACCCTGAAGAAAGGCAACTGGATTTTTTCCGCCATTTCCTTGTACAGGATATCCATTTCATACAGGGTTTCGATATGTTCAGAAACAAAGCTGATTGGAATCGCCAGAACCTGTTGGCGCCGTTCCTGGGCAAATTGCCGGAGGGTGACTTCCGTTGAAGGTTCGAGCCACTTGACGGGACCAATCTTGCTTTGAAATGATAGAAAATGCTGAGGTTCAGCACCAAGATGATGCCGAATACGATCCATAACCGCTGCCACGGTGGCCTGGGTTTGTTTTAAATAAGGATCGCCTCGATGGACATATTTTTCGGGAATGCTGTGGGCACTAAACAACAGCGTTGTGGAGGCAGGGTTTGGGTCCGGAAGTTTCTGGAATTCAGCAACCGTCATTTGAGCCAGTGCTTCAATATAGGCCGGATGGGTTTCATACCGCGTGATGTAGCTGCGACGAATATGCCGAACTCCCCCTTGGGAATTGATGAGTCGAATCAATTTTTTAGCGGCTGAACCGGTGGTGGTGACTGAGAACTGAGGGAAGAGCGGAAGAATAATTAAATGAGTGATTTGATCCTTCTTGATTTGTTCAAATGTGTCTTCCACCAGAGGGTGCCAGCACGCCATACCAACATAGGTTTTGGCTTGAACTCCACGCTGGATAAGTTCTTTTTCAAGTGCTTGAGCCTGTTCTTCGGTAATCCGGCGTTGCGGAGACCCTCCGCCAATCTGACGATAGTACCCGGCTGATTTCTTATGTCGGGTGGTTGAAATAAGCCAGGCCACCGGTTTTTGCAACGCCGGGATGGGTAATTGAATGATCTCAGGGTCAGAGAATAGATTGTATAAAAAGGGTTTAACGTCATCTAACGTGTCAGGGCCGCCCAAATTGATCAGCAAAACACCAATCCGTGATGGTTGAGGATTTTTTGGAGATACCATAAGTCAGGTTTCGATCAGAATGTTCATTTGATGAACTGTCAGTGGGGGAACTGGTTCAAATTCAGGAGGCCGTCTCAGAGACTGAAACGTGATGGCTGTGAAATGGGGATCACCAAACGAAAAGATTGAAGGGTTTATTCAGGTAGATTCAATGAGATCAATGGCTTGAAAAGGACTATGTCAGTGGATGCTGGTTGGTGTACCTCTTAGAATCAGCAACCAAGTATAAGCAGGCAATTGCATCGTTGCCACCCAAAATTCCACGATTGTGTCCGGTCCCAGTTTGTTGCGCATCAAGGAGAAACTGTGAAAAAATCCCCACCTGATTCAATTTTTCCCCATTCACATTGGAGCTTTTAGCATGTCAAAGTCACGGATTGAAGTTTTTACCACGTTGCTTGAGAAACAACCCACTGACCCGATGATCTGGTACGGGCTGGCGAATGAGTATTTCAAAATCAGCGACTGGGCAAAAGCAGTGGAGGCACTCCAAAAAGTAGTGGAATTCAACCCTTCGTATACTGCCGCCTATCAAATGTTAGGCTCGGCGCTGGCAAATTTGGGAAATACCCCAGAAGCCCGCCAGATTTGGGAGCGAGGTGTACTGGTTGCAACTGAGACTGGCGCCTGGAAAGCCCGTCAGCATATGGAGGGTTTGCTGGCCCAACATCAAGCTGATTCAACTTCATCCTTTTGTTCCTGATTAAAGCGGCGTCAAGCCGCCGCACTCCATATTATTTGACCTGAGGTGATCGAATGCGTGTTTTGGCAAAGCGGCGGGTTTCACGGCTGCTGTTAACCCTTTTTTTTCTGGTGGTGTGTCTGTCCAGCGGTCATTTATTTTCAGTCTCATTTTCCAAGGCCAGTGCTTTATTCCAATCAAATTCAGAGCTGAATTCGCAGCCTGATCGAGCCCCGGTGATGTATCGGGTTTCAGTGAAGGATAGCAAGGCGGTTCAGCAGCTTATCCATTTGGGAATGGACGTCCTCGAAGTGCGTGGTCACGGGTACGTTCTGGTCCTGGGAGATGAACACACCAAAAATCAGTTAGCCGAAAGTGGCTTTCAGACGGAAGTGGATCCTGAACTAACTCAACGGTCTGGGTTTAGCCCGCAGACTTTTTTCAAAGGGTATCGCACCGTTGAGGAGCAGTATGCTCACCTTGACGCACTGGCCGCAGCCCATCCGGATCTGGTGGCAGTGGTGGATTATGGTGATTCCTGGCGCAAACTCAATGGTCGTCCAGGCGGACATGATTTAAAGGCCGTCTGTATCACCAAATTAGGGCCGGGCGATCCAGTTTTGAGCCCAACTGCTCCTAAACCCCGATTTTTCCTCATGGCGGCCATCCATGCCCGTGAACTCTCGACATCGGAACTGGCCTGGCGGTGGATGGATTATCTGGTTGAGAGTTATGGTGTTGATCCAGACGTAACCATGTTGCTGGATTACAATGAATTGTGGGTTGTTCCGGTGGTAAATCCAGATGGACGGTCCATTGTTGAGGAAGGCGTTGATTTTCCTTTTTCCCAACGAAAAAATGCCAACGATAGCCTTGGAAACTGTGACATCCCTCCATCAGGAGGCAATCAATCAGGCGTGGATCTCAATCGGAACGCCAGTTTTCAATATGGCGGGGCAGGGACCAGCAGCAATCCCTGCAGCCTGGTTTACAGAGGCTCGGCACCGGCATCCGAACCTGAGGAGTATTTCCTCGAAGCCTTTTTGCAGCAACTCTTTGCCGACCGGCGTGGCCCGCAGTTGACAGATGCGTCGCCCAGTGACACGTCGGGTGTTTTTATTACCCTGCATAGCTTTAGCGATCTGGTATTGCTCCCGTGGGGATGGAATGAGTGTAACGGCCAGCCCTGTCCGGGTCGGTTCCGGGCACCAAATGACGAAGGTCTGCGGACCCTGGCGTTCCGATTGAGTTCTTTTAATGAGTACACCACAGGGCAGGGATCGGAAATTCTCTATGCGGCGAGCGGTTCAACCGATGACTGGACCTATGGAGAATTAGGGATTGCCAGTTTTACATTTGAGGTGGGACCGGAATCTGGGCCCTGTGCCGGGTTTGCTCCTGACTACTCCTGTCAGGATACAGTGTTCTGGCCAAAAAACCGTGGAGCGCTGGTTTATGCCGCAAAAGCAGCCCGCAACCCCTATGAATGTGCTTTGGGTCCAACCACCACCAGTCTCCAGGCGACACCAGCAACCGTGAAAGCCGGCCAGTCCGTCACCATTACCGCGACAGTGGATGATAAACAGTTTGGAACTTTTGGTGTTCGGCGTCCGAAAGCTCAAAAAATACAGGCGGCTGAATACTATATTGACACACCGCCCTGGAAAGGTGGGATGCCACGTCAACTTCAAGCCGCTGATGGAAAATTCAACCGGTCCACGGAATCTGTTTCGGTTGAATTTTCGGCCAGTCTAAGCCCTGGCAAACACACGATTTATGTTCGAGGACAGGATCGGGATGGGAACTGGGGACCACTCTCGGCGGTGTTCGTCACGGTTGAATGAGAGTGAATTCGATAGGGATCAGGAGTCCTAAGCCAAAGGCCGGGTTCGTATTCCACACGGAATACTCCCGGCTTTTGGGTTATTGGGTTCAACTTATCGAACTTCCAGACGAAAAATATTCAAATTCCAGAAGACTTTAAAATTCCAGGCTGGAGCATTTTGGGGTTGTTCTGGTAGAGTAGAAGCTGCTTCATCCAAGGAAATCCCAAACATCCTCATAATCACCGAGGTGAGCTATGCCCTCACGCCAGTCGTTTGTCGGACTCTTACTGCCTGGGATGCGGATATTTTTCTTCAGCATCGGCGTCATGTTCCTTCTTCTGGGAGTATTGCCGCGGGTTTCAGCTCAGGCAGTTACGATCACCTCAATCAAGCCGAATCAAACCGGATTAGGCCAGTCTCCACCCAAAATCGTGATCAAGGGAACCGGATTTGTCACCGGCACCAGGGTGTTGTTTAACAACACCGAGGTGGCGGCCATTGTCAAGCCCAGTGGTCGCAAAATTGTGGTCAAGCAATCTCCTCAATCCTTTTTCCAGAATAGCGGGGTTATTGCGGTAAAAGTAATTTTACCTGGGGGGCAGGAGTCAAACACGGTCCAACTGGTGGTCGGAAGCCAGAACTCGATTGTGATCAATGAACCGGCCAGTCTGGCGGTCAATACCGGGGGGACCATTCGGATTCGAGCCAGCGTCGTTGATCTGGCGGGAAATCCGGTGCCGAATGCTCAGGTGGCTTTTCAAAGTGAAACTCCAGAGGTTGCAACCGTTGATAGCACGGGAACTGTTACCGGGAAAGTGAGCGGGGCGGCAACCTTGCTCCTGAGTTCGAGCGATACCACTCGACGTGTGGTGGTGGCGGTGAGTCAGGTGATCAATACCGTCCCCTCAGGAATTTTTGGAGATGGTGACATTAAGGTCAATGCTGGCACCGTCTATGCCTCTGATTTGCGCAATCATTTGATGAAATCGGCTGCGATTGGAAGTCCACTTGGAAATCTGGCCGGATCAAGCGGTACCCCCGGAGATGCCAATGGAGGTTTTGCCGCCAGCCGATTTAATGGTCCGCTGGGCATTGGATTTGGAAATAATGTGTTGCTTTTAGCTGATACAGCCAATCGAGCGGTTCGACGATTGAATCTCAACACTCGACAGGTAGACACCATCATTACCCTGGCTGACGTGCGAGCCAATGTCTCAACCGTCGCCGATTGGGGGCCACGGGGCGTTGTTCAAACCGCAGACGGCAGCATTTATATCACCGACCAGTTAAACCATGTGTTATGGCGGGCGCGGTTAAGTGGCGCCCAGGTTTCAATCAACGTTTTTGCTGGCACGATTGGCGAATCTGGCTTACGCGATGAACTTGGACAAGCCGCCCGGTTTAATGGACCACAGGAACTTGAGTTTGGTTCGGCGAATGTACTGGCGGTTTCTGATCGCCTGAACAAAGTTGTTCGACTTGTGGCGTTGCCATCAGGGCTGGTTTCCACTATTCGGTCAAATGCCAGTAGATTGGCTGCCCCACAGCGTGGCCAGTTTGAACCACAGCAAACCAACTTTGCTTTTTCTGATCCGTTTGGTGTTGATCTTGATCCTGCTGGAAATGTTTATGTGGCTGATGGCACAACCGTGCGGGTGGTTTCATTTCAAGGCGGATCCGCTGAGGTAAATGATCTGGCTCAACCTGGGACTTTTCAAAAAGCGATTGGAGTCTCGATTTCGAATAATGCTGTGTTTGTACTTGACTCCGGTAAGGGGCAGGTGCTGCAAGTTGGAATTGGGGCACCAACGATTCAGTCGGCTTCACCTGTTGAAGTGACCATCAACCAATCAGTTGAAGTCACACTGAAGGGGACGAATTTCCTGCCAGGAACTCAAGTTCAGGTCAACGGACAACTTGTTTCAGCCATTGTGGAGAGTGCTTCGCAACTTCGGTTTATTCTCCCCGCGCAGACATTGGGGGGAAGCCTGGGCCTGAGGGTGTTGACCCGAGGGGGAAGCGCGCAAACCACAATCAATGTGGTTGGCCCGCCCGCCGCACCGTCAAATTTAAGTGCCCGAGCAATTTCAGGCAAACAAGTTGATCTTTCCTGGACCGATAACAGCACAAACGAGACCGGATTTGTCATTGAACGCCGCGATGGGGACGTTCCCGTTTTTGTGCCGATTTTCACCACCGGGCCGGACATCACCTCCTTTAGTAATACCGGCCTCAAAGCTGGAACCCTGTATGGATATCGAGTTCGTGCCGTTAGTGATTTTGGCGAATCACCCAATTCCAACGAGGCGATTGCGGTTCCTTCAACCCCAGTTGAAATTACGTTCACCCCTTCAACCACCCTGGTGGTTCCTGAAGGAAGCCTGACGCTTGGTATCAACTTCAAAATTAGTGATGAAGAAGGTGCGGAACCTGGAACCGTGACACTTGATATTCCGCTTGATCCACGGGTCTTTGATCTGAATCGGATTACCATAGAGGCTGGAAAGTTAATCCCAGCAGAAAGTTACCCGGCAGACAGCCTCTTTGTGGCGCCATATAACGATGGAATCCGCATTGTTCTTTCCAGCTCGAAAGATCCGTTGAATGCCAAATTAAACAGTGGTCTGGATGAATTTTGTAAGCTCACGCTTCCGATTTTGGCGACGGCGCCTTTCGGAGACTTCCCGATTGATGCTTCGGCGACGCTTCCATTTGGCACTCAGTTAAATCAGCCGCTTATCAACGGTGGGCAACCAGTACCGTTTGTCAGTCAAGCCACAATGATTACGGTGGTCAGATAAGGGGAATGGAATAGAACTGGCCATTGCCTTCAGGCTTGTGGACCAGCGCTTCGATTCACCGAATCACTCTGGGCCAGCAATGGGCAAAATGATTGGAAATAGCAGGTTTTCCTGACTTTGAACTCTGAACCCTAAATTGATTTGAGGAACGCTATGTCATCAGGTGTGACCCGTCATAATGCTTCTTCACCAAACGCGGTGAGCCGTTTTGCCTCTCTGGCACCAACCAAAAAGACTCCTTCTTCCACCTGGAAAGGCTGGAAAACTCGGGTGCTGGTTGGGGTTGTTCTGGGATTAACCTTGATGACCGGGCCTAAGGGGTCAGAAGGGGATACAACGTTTGATCCACCCGTTTTGAGAGCCCCCAATGCCGCACCTGTCATTACTCAAACTGGACTGACGGTTATGGCGGGAAAAACAACCACCGGCAATATTGGTGGTGCTTCGGATGATTGTGGCATTTCTGAATTTGGATTCAGCCCTGATCCTGCGGCGGGGATTACGGTCAGTGGGGTGAACGATTCATTTTCCGGAAATCTGGGAAGTGTGACAGCGACGATTTCCGCCGTATGTGGTTTGTCTCCAGGGGTATACCCGGTTGGGCAGATTTCAGTGATTGATGATGCTAAAACCCCACCGATGTGTCTGAGCCCAGGTGGGCCGCAACTCAGTGCCAATGCTGTGATTTCGGTGCGGGTTATCGCCAATCCAGTTCCTACTTTAGGCACTTACACCGACGTTACAACCGGCGCCAGCTCAACCGTCACTGTTACCCCGACAACACCCCCGGCTGATGCCAGCAATGACATCCGTGAAGTGATCGTGAGTCCTCAAGATTTACCCGGTGGCGGAACTGCCGTTGTGAACCCTGCAACCGGAGTGGTGACGATAACAACCGATGTCGGAACCACCGCTGGAGAATATCAAATTTCGGTCATGGTAACCGATGCCTGTAACTCGAAAACAACTCAGTCCTTTAAATTAACAGTGACCCAAACCCTGGTAAACACAGCACCATTATTGACTGCCACGGGCAGTGTGACTGTTTCCCAGGGAGGCGCTGAAGTTTCCGCCGATGTGGCCACCACCACCGATGAGCAGGAAGAGGCTGGGGCACTCCAGGTTTCACTTTCGGATATTCCAGCGGGGATTTCAGTGCGAGTTGTCAATTCTGGCGGAACCATTCAGGCGTTTGCCCAGGCTGCCTGCTCAGTCGCACCAAACATTTATCCAATTTCATTGACAGTCAGTGACACTGGGATTCCAGTCGCACCGCCATTGACGACCTCAACAACTTTTAATGTAACAGTTACCGGAAATTCAACTCCGACTATCGGCAGTTATTCCAATGTGACCCTGGTCCAGGGAGGTTCAGCAACTCAATCTCCGAGCGCTCCGCCATCTGATCGAAATAACAATATTTCACGAGTCACTGTGACCCCAACTTCATTGCCGGGTGGTGGCAGCGTTTCGGTTGACCCGGCCAGCGGCGCCGTCCGGATTACGACTGTTTCGGCGACACAACCTGGTACCTACCCGGTTCGCGTGGTCGTGGCAGATCCATGTAACGAAACAAGCGCGGGCTTCCAGCTCCTTGTGAATAAACCCCAAACCCGACCCGCAGCTCCGACCGGGTTGGCGGCAGGTGCGGCGACTTCAGTCCAGATTGATCTTTCCTGGAGTGACAACAGTGACAATGAAGCTGGTTTTGTCATTGAGCGTCGGACTGCCACTGGTCAGTTTGCTATACTGGCCACCACCAACGCTGATGTTGTTCGGTTTAGCAACAGTGGTCTGACCCCAGGGGTTGAATATGGGTATCGAGTCAAAGCCACCAATGGGGTTGGCGACTCAGACTATACCAACGTGGCAAGTGCCATACCCCCAATCCCAACCAACCTTGGGGTCTCCCAGTTTTTCCCACTGGCCGCTGCGCCCGGAGGGAAAATTATCATTCATGGATTTGGGTTTATTCCTGGTGCTACGGAAGTCTATTTCGGAGGCGATGCGCAAATTCGGTCTCCTCTGGTAGCTGTCTTTTCACCAACTCAAGCCGAAGTGACGGTCCCGGATTCAGGAGGAGGCTCAGGCAATGTCAATGGGTTTATTACCGTCCGAGTTCCTGGCCAACCTGATGCCAACACCCGAGGGTTTTTACAAAATTCGAGTGATCCCAACAATCCAGCCTCAACTTTCCCTGAATTTGTGGTGTTAGGCGATATCACTGGGGATGGGATTGTTGATCAACGCGACGTGAATGAATTGCAAGCCGCTGTTTTGGGGCAGAAACAATTAGACGCTCGTCAAGCACTTGCTGGGGATGTCTTCCCTTTAAATCTGAATGGTAGTCGTGGGGATGGAAAATTCTCTGGGATTGATTTCACTGTTCTTCGGGCGGTCGTTTTGGGTCAGGTTGCCTTCTGAGATGACAAGGTGACAAGTGACAGGATGACAGGGTGACAGGGTGACAAGGTGACAGGATGACAGGGTGACAGGGTGACAGGGTGACAAGGTGATAAGAGGAAGCCCTGGCTTGTTTCACTTTTTCTGCTGAGTGTTGGTTAAAATCCACGTTTCTGAATGGGTTGCCATGCCAACAAGGGTTCGAATGATCCTTGAATAGGTTTCAAATAACTCAAGTACAACTTCCCGGTTTATGTATTCGCATCGGGATGAAAATTCAATCCAAACCTGAGTTTCAGCCGACTCGCTTTCACACTCACAAAGCTTACTGATGAATGCTGCCTGATATCTCCTTTTTCTCCAGGCTTCAGCCAGGTTGGCACAAACAGATCGTGAGGACCTCCGAATTTGATCCACAAGGGAGTAAGTTTCTTCCTTCGGAAACAATTTGGTAAGTTCAAAGATTTTCATAGCTGCATCAAGAGAGAGTTGATACACCTCAAGATCGTTATGAGTCTGGATTCTTTTCTTTTGGCTCATAAGTTTTTTTCACCCGTCACCTTGTCATCCTGTCACCTTGTCACTCTGTCATTTGTCACCTTGTCATTGGTCACCTTGTCACCCTTCATTCATGTTTGATCAAAAATCGTTCGATCAACTCAGCCCGCTTATTTGGGTTGGTTGAGGTGATGAAGATGGAAAAAAGTCGTTCAAAATTTCTTCCGTTCGTGCCACCACTGGTTCGACGCACAAAAGGGGCAGTTGTTTGAACCAGTTCTTCGAGTACTTGCTGCTGGTTGATTCCACTCTGTCGGTCAACCAGGCTAAGCAGGAGTTCACGGCTGTAAACGATGGTAAACACTTCGTTTCCAACTGGCGGGGTGATGGTATACCAGCATTCATCGGGGTTGGTTCCATCCAGGCACTCACCGGGAAGGATGTATTCCTGACCCTGACGCAAAAAATTTCTTCCATTTCCAATCCTGGAGTCAGGGTAAATCAGTTGGGGCTGATTCAACGGGCGGCCATCAGGTGTTTCGCTGTGGTTGAATACATACAGGTACCCGTCATAGTTGGGCCGGACCCAAATCCGTAACTGGTCGTCAGTAAAAAACGTGGATAATGGATTGACCGCTTCAGCACGTCCAGTCGGTGATTTTTTCAAAAGCTGCAATTCCAAACCCAGGGGGGCGCTTTTGACTTTTGGACGAGCGCGAACGGGTCGAGGTTGAGGTGCTGATTTTTTGGCATTGGCTTTACTCCACACCAGTGTGTCTGAGTTAGACTGTGCCTGACAGGGAGGTGCCCCGGCCAGCAAGACAACGACTCCCCAAACCAAAGTGAATAGAGTGATTTGAATAGAATTACCAGCGCGAAATTGCATACACACCTCATCAATTTATTGAAATCAAAATCAATCAGCTTTTTGAGCTTCAGCCAATCATTTGCCTTATCGAGTTTTTTTCAGCACTTCCGTCAACCGTGGATCATCGGCTGAAATCGCACATCGGAAACCAATCAACCAGCTTCGTTCTTCCTGGTCACTTTTTTCAAACTGAGGGGTATGAAACAGTCGTCGCGAAGTCCGGGTGTCTTCTGGTCCACCACGAAAACTGCCACCCCGCACCACTTTATTTTTGCTTCCGAAATTTGGGTCCGGCTGGGTGTTTCCGGGATAGGGTTGATAATCAGAATCGGTCCATTCAGCCACATTTCCAGCTAAATCAAATACTCCATAGGCACTGGTATTTCCTGAAATCACACCTGGCTGAACCGGGCTGGTTGAAGTTGCATTGGCCCGGCTCGGGTCAAATGAAGCGCCCCAGGGCCAGATATTTTTCAATTTGGCGCCGCGTCCCCAGGAAGCTGCCTTTTCCCACTCGATTTCATTTGGCAACCGTTTCCCAGCCCACTGTGCATACGCCCGGGCATCATCCCAGGTAACTCCCACAACGGGGAGCGTTGGACTGCCAAGAAAGTATTTTTCATTCCACCAGGGGTTGGTCGGAATCGCACGACCAGTTGCCTCACAAAAACGACGGTACTGATCATTGGTAACCTCAAATTTGTCAATATAATACGCTGGAAGCGTCACCGCCTGGGCTGGCTTTTCATTGGGTTGGTGATCATTACTTCCCAACTGAAATTCCCCTTCCGGAATATAAATCATTGGGCCCTGGTACTCGATTTCATTAGCTGGACTGATTTGTTGGGCCTGAAGTTTGGCGTCCACAACCTGGTTTTGGCCATTCTGGCCGACCACGGTGGTGGTAAATTCACCGTACCCTTCACACACGACCCGGAGGGCGCGGCTTCCTGCTTTCACCCCGGTCACGACTACATTTCCAGTATGAGCTGTGATACCTCGCGGAGCATTATCAACCAGAATGATACTCCCTTGGGGCGCTCCCTGAACCGTCATTGTAAAGCCAGCCTGATCAGTCAAGAACATGAACCCGACACAAAGTGTGACGAGTGTTGCCCAAACTGCACCGGCTGCCCACAGAAACCATTGTGGAGCGGAGCCGATTCGATTGGCAAAGAACCCAGTTCGGGCCCGGTGTGGTACGACCTGCCCGGCAGATTGATATGTTGTTGATCGGGATGAATAAGCTGAAGCATTTCGATCAACCAGGGTTCGTCGTTCAGAAGGCTCACTTCGGGCGGATCTTGAAGGGGAGACCGGGCTTCGGTCCCGTCCTGAACGCCGGCCAAGTGCCCGGAGGGCATCCTCAGTTGATCGAAAACGATTATTGGTGTGTTTCGCCATAAGACTCTCAACCGTTCTGGAAAGAAATAATGGAATATGTGGATCAAATTCGTGTAAGACCGGAGCTTCCGCATTGAAATTACAGTGCCATTCCAACCACCGTTGGTTCAGGCTATTGGAGCTCCCGCGATAAATATGTCGAAATGTATCTCGAAACCGTTTTTCACCAACCACCAGCTCATAAGCCAGAATACCAACAGCATATAAGTCTGCTTGAACCCGATCTGCCCCACGGTTTTTCTGAGGGTCAATCAACTCCGGTGCGGTGTATTTGGCAGTGCCGAGTTGATTTTGTGGGGGGCTTGAAATTGACTCCGCCAGCCCAAAATCAATAATCACCACGCTTCCATCCAGACCGAGCACGACGTTTTCAGCTTTTAAATCGCGATGGACAAATCCTGCTTGATGAAGCGCATTCACTCCGGTTAAGACAGGTATTAATAAATCAACCACTTTGTCAGCGGGTGTCGGCCCCGACCGGATAATATCTCGGAGGGTGTGGCCTTCAATATAATCCATCACCACAAAGTACCGGCCCTGCCACTCAAAAGCATCAAGCAACGAAACCAGATTGTGGTGTTCCGGCAGTTGCTTTAAAACCTGCCGTTCATGCTCAAATCGCTTGCGAATTCCCTGGTCGTTCGTTCCATGAGCCAAAATTTCTTTGACGGCAACATACTTTTCAAATCGCGGATGGAATGCTTTCCACACGGTCCCCATTCCGCCAGTGCCAATTTGTTCCAGCAATTCATATTTCCCGACGCGTTTCATATCCCTGCCCCATTTTGAAAGAAACCCTTCGAACCTTGAACTCGCTCAATGAGGAAATGACTGAGGTGCCACAAAGCCTATCTGGAACGAAAGGGAACTCTGACCGAGGTCCAGGCCCCTTCCTGAGCCCAACGGATTTCAATTTGGTCAGGTCGGATGGTTTCAGGAAACCGAAAGTCAATTGAATCAGTCGCAAGCGGATTGATCGGTTCAAATTGAATCTGAACTGGTTCAAGTTGAGTAATCTGTGCGAGTTGGGGGCCAGTTGAGGAACTTCCCGTACTGACTGCCATAAGTTCAATTTTACCAACAGGTTGTGTTCCAAGATTTCGGGCTTTTACCCGGATGATCTGGCCCGAATTTTCCTGACGAAGTCGAGTCACCGAAAATTCAACGGTGCCAGCCTGAAATACTTGTTCCTTGCCTTCAGTGCCCGTTTGCGTCAACTCTGATTTAGCCTGGATTCTCAGGTGTTCATTGCCAACCTTAAACACACACTTGAGACGGTCAACGGAAATCGTCCCCGAGTCAAAGATAAACCCTGAAACCAGCGGTGTGGTTATCAATGTCCGTGGAAATGGTTTTAAGATGGCGCGAGCCGTGACGGGTTGACCATTGGTATCCCATTGTAACGGCGAGATTTCGCGGGGTGTACTTCCCCGGAAGCGCTCCAAGCACACAATGGCCAGGGTCAATCCCTGGAATTCCTCTATGTAAATGCCAGCCAAAATTTCACCAGCCGTCACCTGCTTGACCTGGGCAGAGCGAACACCCAGTGTTTGAGTCAAATAATCAAGGCGATCCTGGGCAACCGATAAGGGCTGGCGTCCAGCAGAAGTGGGCTCACCTGTCCGGTAGACAACCGAAGCCATCGAGCCTGAGGTACCGCCGGTGATTTGATTCAAGCGGTGCACTTGATCTTGTTGGGCGGGGGTCAACGGGGAATCATTGATAGGTGGAATGCCCACGGATGGTTTCACTTGGGACTCGATGTTGGGTGAAGAAAGGATCGGAAAGGCTTTCGCATCGGGTGCGGCTGGTCCGGTTTGGTCAGCCACCGGAACTGGTGATGCCTGCAGCGAAACGAGTGCGGTTTGAACCCCAACCTGAACTCCGAGAACTGGCTGTGATGAGCCGGGTGCGTTCATCTGATTCACTTCGGATGACTCAGTTAGATCAAATAGAAAACTGCCTGCAACCGGTGTTTTCTTGATGGCTTCAGGGAGCGTTTGATGGGTAAACTTCGGCAGAATGGTGGTTTCCCTAAGGGTCCAGCTTGGTGTGGTCAACACCACCTTTTTGGATTTCGAGGCCGGAGCAATCCGCAAAACTGCCAGCAAATACTGACCTTCCCGACGAACCCAAAATGAAGTTGTCCCAAACTGGTTGGTTACCACACTCGCTGGGCGTTCCTGAAGAGACTGGTTGGTTAAGGCACGCAGCCGAGCTTTGGCTTCGTCGAGACTCACGGTTGGAAATTGTGATTCGGGGGCTTGTCCGGTCTGTGAGTTTGCCAAAAGTGGTGGATTGGCTGGACCATCAGGGTCCACAAACCGGCACCGATAGACCGTCAGCGTTTCACTTTCGGTATTATCTAATAGAATTGACAGTACTCGACCGTTTGCCAGCTTGATAGTCAGGTTGGTGACAATCCGGTCTCCGGCTGGATCATTGACTTTAAGGGGTTTGATCAGCAATAAGCGTGAGGACGGCTGAACATTTTTTACCGGTTGGGCTGATGTTTCCGGCAGTGGCTCAACCAGAAATCGGGCTGGGTTACCCACTAAAATTGCCTCGGGCAGGACTGGCAATTCAACCAGGCACACAAAATTAGGCCGGACCCGGAGATGATAGATCTTTCCATCCTGAATGGTTACTTCGTCGGTCGGCGCCTGAATCAGGGTCAGATTGGTCAGGGGAGATGACTCAGGTACCGACTGGTTCGCGGGCGGTGGCACTGCCTGTTGTCGGGTATTGGTTCGACCCGCCACGGTTTTTTTCGAATTTTTGGGTTTAGATTGAGCAGCGGCACGGTGTGATCCTGACAGAAAGAAAAAGCAACTAAGGATAAAAATTCCGAGCACCTGAATGTAACGCATAGGCTCTCCAGTCAAAAATTAAATTGCGGTTGAATGTGATTCTGTAGAGCAACTGGCGTTCCATTCAATTTTAAATTTCTTTTTAAATCTGGATTTGAGGTAGACAAGTCATAGGGAAGCCCGGTAAGCTACTTCCGATAATGAAGCTTATCAGAAGTATTTTTTGGTGAATCCGCACTGACTGCGATTCGCTATGGCTGTGAAAAACCGACTGGATTCGACTATGGCAAAACAAAAACCCAACCCAACCCTCTCGATCCCAGGGGAATTTGACCAGATAACGGACCTGACGGTGTCAACCCCGGCGGGAAAGGAATCGGCACTCATCCCGGTGAATGATTCGAAATCATTGATGCCGCTGGTCTTAGAGCGCCTGCGCGACTTTGTGAACAAATCGAATTCTGAAGCGACCCGCCGAGCCTACCGGGTCACTATGGAACAATTCCAGATTTTCCTTCGCAACCGGGGCAAAAATATTGTTCAGGCCACACCCGGTGATGTACTGGCCTTTCGAGATGGGCTGATCCAGGGTCCCAAACCCTTGAAACCGGCTTCGGTCACCTTGAGGCTGGCGGCATTGCGGAGCTTTTATAAGTATCTCCACCTGGCGGGTTTGGTGCCGATCAATCCGGCTGATACCCGGCTGGTAACGCCGCCACCGCCGCCCGAGATGGCCACCACCAATGCTTTGTCCCCCAAAGAAGTCCGCATGTTGCTCGGTAGCCCCGACCGCAAGGAGGTAACCGGTGCCCGTGATTATGTGGTGTTACTCCTGCTGGCGAGGCTGGCGTTGCGGGCCGCTGAGGTGTGCAGCCTTCGGAACCAGGATGTGATGCGGGTCTCTGCCCGTGATATTCGAGGGCGCTCAATCAACTGGGTTATCCGCGTCCGGGTAAAAGGAGGGCGAGAACGAAAACTCCCACTTCCAGATGATGTGAAATCTGCGATTGAAGAGTATTTAAAGCTGGACGATGAAATGCGACGATTGACCAAGGGGCTCAATCCGGACGCCGCGTTGATCCAGCGGACCGGGATGGGACGAACACTTGGAGGAAAGGCGCTGACCACTCGCGCACTTTGGAATATTGTCAATAAGTATGCCGAATATGTGGGGCTCGATCAGGTTCATCCACATTCATTTCGCCATACAGCCATCACCCGGGCACTGGATATGGGATTGAGTTACCGTGATGTTCAGATGATGACTGGACATAAGACCCTGCTCACGGTTCAACGCTATGATGCCCACCGGGAAGATATGTCGCGAAATGCCATCAATGAATTGAATTATGAGGATGAATAAAGATTAAATTCAATTCGGATTTAATTTGATGGGCTGTCTCCCTGGGGCGTGGATTCAGGTTTTCGGGTGGCCGGGTCTGGAGTATGATGAGAGCTTGTTTGATCGTTTGCTTATTTGGGGAAGTCCACTCCTTTGCCGCCAGCCCCTCATTTTGATTTTGGTTGTGTCGGCAAGGTACACGTTCCCCAATCTCCATCCGTCATTTGAACCGATCTTCAACCACTGGTCCGTCAACCAGGCCGTCCTTATCCGAAGGGTTTTGAGCAAAGGGAATTTATGGGAGATCTGAAAGAACCACCACCGGGGCACGGGGAAAACATATCATTGGGCAGTTCAACAGTAATTGACTCTTACCATTTGGAAAGCAGCACCCTCCCAACCCAGCACCAGTTGAACCAGTCCAGCACCGGCATTCGCACCACGGATTTAATTGGGCAGATGTTGGGAGACAAATACCGGATCCATCGGCTTCTCGGGCAGGGAGGGGCTGGGGCTGTCTATCACGCCACCCAACTTGACCTGGACCGTCCGGTGGCCATCAAGGTGTTACGGCCAGATGTTGTGTGTGATGTGGTGGCGATTGAGCGATTTCGCCGTGAAGCACGGGCGGCGGCCAAACTCCATCATCCCAACGTGGTTGCGGTCTATGATTTCGGCATGCTTCCGGAAATCTGTGCCTTTATCGCCATGGAATACCTGATCGGTCGTACCCTGCGGGAAGAAATTCGGAGATTTCCGACCGGGCTTCCGGTGGAAAAAGCGATTGGTATCTTTGATCAGATTTGTTTTGGTGTTCAGGCTGCCCACGATTTGAGCATCATTCATCGGGATTTGAAACCACAAAACATTTTTCTCGAAGAATTTACCAACGGACAGGTTTTGGCCAAGGTGCTTGATTTCGGGATTGCCAAAATGCTGGAAAGTTCAAATGAGGAACAGCTGATTGATCTGACGGGATCAATGCTGCTGGGGACGCCACATTATTGCTCGCCTGAACAATGTCTGGGTGAACCGCTCGATCACCGGTCAGATCTTTACAGCCTGGGGATTATGCTGTTTCAAATGCTGACGGGTCACCTTCCATTTGATGGAAACAGTTCAGGCGCTATCTTGATCCAGCATGTCAACGGACATCCCAAAACGCTGCGTGAATTCCGCCCATCGCTTCCACTGGCCCTGGAACGAGTTGTGTTGCGGGCATTGGAAAAAAATCGGAGTGACCGGCCAGCCTCAGCCCGTGATTTCGCGATCATGGTCAAATCGGCATTACAGGATGAATCCAGGTTTTTAACCACATCCATCAATTTAAAAGCTGAGACGACTGAAAAAACCGAAACCGTTCCACTTCCTGTCCGAATCCCCGAGGTTGACCCTCCAACTCTGGTTCAATCAACCATCGTCTGTCAGTCGGATGCAACTCCAATTTCTTCGGGTGAATTGCGTGAAAAGCTCAACCTGTCCTCACCCTCAAACCCAAGGCTCAATTCCACCTTTCCGATTGATATTGGCTTTGCCAAACGCCGGCTGGCGGTTCTGCCACTCCGCAATTTGGCCCGGATGGCCGATATTGAGTTCTTAAGTTTTTCACTGGCTGATGCGGTGATTTCACAACTGGCCTATGTCAAATCCTTGATTGTACGGCCTTCGAGCGCCATTGAACGCTTTCGCGATCAGGTGGAAGTCGAACAAGTCGCCCGAGCCCTGGATGTGGATACCGTTTTGACCGGAAACTTCTTAAAGGCTGGCGACACCTTTCGCGTCAGCGTGCAACTGGTTGATATTCCACTCAACGAGATTATCTGGCGGGAACAGTTTGATTTGCCGTTTGGCGATATTCTGGTTTTGCAGGATCGAATCGCTGAAAAAATCGTCGAAGGACTGAAACTGACGATTTCTTCGGCTGAGTTGGAACTTATCCACCGGGATGTGGCCAGGAATGCGGTGGCGTACGAGTTATTTTTGAAAGCCAAAAACTATAGCCACGATATGCATCAGAATCAGACTGCACTCGACCTGCTGAAGAGTTCGCTTGAAGCCGATCCGAATTATGCCCCGGCCTGGGCCGAACTGGCGATGCGCCACCTTCACATTGCATTGAAGGGATTAGGCGGGATTTCGCACGTGGTCGAAGCCCGAAAAGCGGCCAATCGGGCGCTTGAAATCAACCCCGACCTCCCCGAGGCGCTTTCTGCTTTGATGGGGGTCAGCGCGGAAATGGGTGATGTCTCGGAAGCCGTCCGAATTTGCTACCGATTGTTGGAAATTGCCCCGAATAATGAATTGACTTATCTGGGGTTGGGGCATGCCTATGAGTATTCTGGTCTTCTGGACCAGGCATTGCGGGCTTATACCCGGTCCATGCAAATCAACCCCAAATTAAGTGCTCCCTACACCCAGATTGCCGCCGTTTTGAGCCAGCGTGGACGATATGATCTGGCCTATGAATTTCTGACCACCCGTGATTGCAAGGAAGTCATGTGTGAGGTCAAAGCCTATTTACTTGGAATCCTGGCGATGCGCAAGGGGGAAAAGGATGAAGCCGTGCGCCAGTTTAAATCGGCTGAACAATGGAGTCCTCGCAGCCTCTGGGGGCGACTCAGTCTGGCCATGCACCTCAACCTGGATGGTGATCTTGCCGGCAGTCTTACCATTTTGGAGCAAATCCGGACCACGGTGACGAGTGGTGATAGTTGCTTCTACCTGGCACATCATTACACCACGCTCAACCAGCCTGAGATTGTGCTTGATTTGCTTGAGAAAGCGATTGATCGTGGATACTGCAATGTCGAAGGGTATGAACACGATCCAGCATTTACCGACCTTCATGCCCATCCACGGTTTACCGCATTGGTGAGCCGGGCCCGTGACCTCCAAAGCCAGTTTATGTCTTGTATGAATGAGCTTCAACGCAAAGAGGTGACCAGGTGACAGAAATAACCGGATGACAAGGGACGGGGTGACAAGGGGACAAGGGTGACAAGGGGACAGGGTGACAGAAATGACAAGGTGACAAGGCTGTCCAAAATTGATTGTTCCAGAGCCAAATCCATCTGGGAACGAACTGATCATTTCTTTTTCTATCTGCTAACTATTCACAATAAAAAAGATACCAGATAATCACCTTGTCCCCCTGTCCCCCCTCCCTTGTCCCCCTGTCCCCCTGTCACTTGTCCCCTGTCATCTGATCGGCTTGCCATTCGTCGTCCAGTCCAATAAAGTCAGCAACACACATCCTTTATTCAATCAATCCAATCAGTTCAAACTCCTTACACACCCAAAACAATGTGGTTGTGGCCAGTTCATTTTATGAGGCTTATTTCCTTTTTTTTAGTTGTTCTTTTCATTGGAACCCAAACCCTTCTGGGGACGGAAAAACCTGCGGACACCGTATTTCTCAACGGGAATGTTTATACCGTGTCTGATGCTCATCCACGGGCAGAGGCGATGGCCATTCGAAATGGCAAACTGATGTTTGTTGGTTCAACCAAAGAAGCGCGACGCCATATCGGGAAAGCGACCAAAGTGGTTGATTTGCAAGGGAAAACCGTGGTGCCAGGATTCACGGATGCCCACTGTCACCTGGCTGGAATTGGGCAACGTGAATTGCAGCTCAATCTTGAGGGAACAACCAGTCTCGACGACTTGCTTACCAAAATCAAGCAGCGGGTGGATCAAGCCAAACCTGGAGAATGGATCATCGGGCGCGGGTGGATCGAAACCTTTTGGACGCCGCCAGTTTTTCCGACCTGCCTGGATTTGGACCGGGTTTCACCCAAAAACCCGGTGTTTTTGCAGCGTGCCGACGGACACGGAGCTGTCGTCAACAGCCTGGTTTTAAAAATGGCGGGCATTTCCAAAGAAACTCCAAACCCGGCTGGCGGCGAAATAATGCGCGATCCGAAAACTGGCGAAGCCAACGGGATGTTGCTTGATAAAGCGAATTTTCTGGTCGTGCCCTACTTACCCCATCCGACAGCGGAAGATTCCACAAAAGCTCTGTTGCTTGGAATTGAACGAAGTCTGTCACTCGGATGGTGCCAAATCCAGATTGCCGGGAACTCGCGGGCTGAAATTGATTTGCTCAACAGGTTGTACCAGGACGGAAAGGTCAAACTTCGCATCTATAACGCCATTGCTGGACCTGGACCGGAAGCCGAAGAACTGATCAAAGCCGGGCCGAAAATTGGCGAATACGGCAATCGCTTCACCTTGCGGGGAATCAAGCTGGTACTTGATGGGGCGCTCGGATCAAAAGGAGCGGCGTTGCTTGAGCCCTATGCCGACTACAACACGACTGGACTCTTAATTTTAGAAGAAAAAGACGTGATGCCGCTGTTGAAAGAAGCACTTCGACAAGGCATCCAGATCGAAACGCATGCCATTGGTGACCGGGCCAATCGAACCATCCTGGACTGGTATGAAAAAGCGTTTCAGGCCGTGCCACCGAAGGAACGAAAAATCCGTGACCCCCGGTGGCGGGTCGAACATGCGCAAATTCTCAATCTGGCTGATCTTCCACGGTTTCAAAAGCTCGGTGTCATTCCATCAATGCAACCGTCCCACGCCATCGGAGACCTTCATTTTGCGCCAAGCCGAATTGGAATCAAGCGACTGGCGGGCGCCTATGCCTGGAAAAGCTTGCTCAAAACGGGTGTTGTGATTGCCGGAGGTTCCGACGCGCCGGTTGAACGAGGCGAACCGATGATTGAATTTTATGCCGCCGTCGCCCGAAAAGACCAAAAAGGATTTTCAGGTGAGGGCTGGCATCCGGAGGAAGCCGTCACTCGCGAAGAAGCCCTCAAAATGTTGACCCTTTGGCCGGCCTATGCCGCCTTTGAAGAAAAACTCAAAGGCTCGCTTGAACCAGGGAAACTCGCTGATTTTGTGGTGCTTTCCGCCGACATTATGAAAATCCCGGACCCTGAAATCCTCAAAACACAGTGCCTGATGACGGTGGTGGGTGGTGAAGTGGTATTTGAGAACAAAGCCAAATAGCGAAATAGCGAAGGAGTGATATTCCGTGTATTCCGTGGTTTCTCATTCTGAAAATCAAAAGACCAAAAGCGAAGGAGCATTGCTGTGAAAGTTCGGTCAGGTGGTGGATGGGCCGCAATCGGCTATACCCTGGAAAAGTCGTTTCGTGCGTTTGGTGGACCTCGCCAGTTCTGGCAACGCATGCTTTCACGCAATAGCTGCAAAACCTGCGCGGTCGGAATGGGCGGCCAGGCGGGTGGCATGCGCAATGAATCGGGACATTTTCCAGAATTTTGCAAAAAGTCGGTTCAGGCCATGGCTCACGATATGCAGCCACCGATTGATGTGAATTTCTTTCTGTCACATCCGGTTGACGAACTCGCCAGGTACAGCCCACGGCAACTTGAAAATTTGGGTCGGCTGGCGTACCCGGTGATTCGGGAAACCGGGAAAAAAAATTACAAGCGGATTGAATGGAATGAAGCTCTGGACCGGATTGCCGCCGCCATGAAGGCCACCACCCCGGATCGGACTTTTTTCTATTCCTCTGGACGGAGCAGCAATGAAGCCGCTTTCCTATTGCAATGGCTGGCAAGGGTTTACGGCACCAACAACGTCAATAATTGTTCTTTTTATTGTCATCAGGCGAGTGGCGTCGGTTTGGTGGACGCGGTTGGTTCGGGAACGGCAACCGTGACGCTTGAAGACGTGGAACAGTGCGATTTCGTGATGTTGCTCGGGGCCAACCCAGCCAGCAACCATCCGCGACTGATCACCCAGTTGTCAGATATGCGAAAGCGGGGTGGAAAAGTGGTGGTGGTCAACCCGCTCCTCGAAACCGGACTGGTCCGGTTTAACATTCCTTCCCAGCCGTTTTCTTTGCTGTTTGGGTCAAAAATCAGCGATCTGTACGTGATGCCGCGCATTGGCGGCGATATTGCTTTTTTAAAGGCTGTTTTAAAGATCGTCATTGCCGAAAAAGCTACTGATGACACTTTTATTCAAAAATACACCACCGGGTTTCAAGCCGTTCGCGAAGAACTTGACCGTGAATCGCTCGAAGGACTGGCCGCCAACGCCGGTGTCAGCCTGGATCAAATCAAGCAGGTCGCCAAACTGTACATGGCTTCGAAAAACGCCATTTTTATGTGGGCCATGGGGATTACCCATCATGAACATGGGGTGGACAATGTGCTGGCCATTTCAAATCTGGCGCTGGCTCGTGGAATGATTGCACGTCCCAACGCCGGATTGATGCCGATTCGGGGACATTCAAATGTCCAGGGGATTGGCTCGGTCGGGTTTGCTCCGCAGTTAAAGGCTGGGTTTTTGAAAAAGATGGAAGAGCTGTATGGACTTCCCATGCCTCAAGGGCCAGGGATGGATTCGATGCAGTCGCTGCAGGCTTCATACCATGGCAAGGTTGATTTTGCCTTGTTGATGGGTGGAAATTTTTATGCGGCAAACCCCGATCTGACTTTTGCCCGTGAAGCGCTAAGTCGTATTAAGCTGGCGGTTCACGTCAGCACCAAGCTCAACCAGGGGCATGTCTGTGTGTCACCTCAAGTTCCAGGCGGAGCGGTGATCATTTTGCCCACCTGTGTCCGCGATGAAGAATTACAACCCACCACTCAGGAAAGCATGTTCAGCTTTGTGCGGCTTTCGGAGGGTGGCATGCCCCAACCTTCACGAGAATTGAAATCGGAAGTTGAGATTGTGACCTCAATTGGGGCCAGGCTTCTTCCAAAAGATGGCCCAATTAATTTTGAAACGTTGAAAAATCACGATCATATTCGGACTCTGATTGGCAAAGTGGTCCCTGGGTATGCAAAAGTGAGCGACATTAGGACAACAAAGGCTGAATTTCACGTTGAGGGCCGGGTGCGCCACGAACCAGTGTTTCCGACCTCGGATGGCAAAGCCCATTTTACGACCTTCCCAACCCCAGGTGCTGAATTACCTGCCGGGTGGCTTCGCTTGATGACTATTCGGTCTGAGGGCCAGTTCAACACGGTGGTGTATGAAGAACATGATCGCTATCGAAACCAGCCAACCCGCGATGTGATTTTGCTCAACCCACAAGACATGCGCGATTTGGGAATCCAGGAAGGGGATCGGGTGACAATTCGGTCTGAAATTGGAGAAATGGCTGACATTCGAGCGGTTGCCTTTGAGATCAGCCGAGGATCCGCCGCCATGTATTACCCCGAATCCAATGTGTTGGTGAAAACTCAGGTGGACTCAAAAAGCGGAACGCCAGCCTACAAAAACACGCTGGTCACTGTGACCAAAGCCTAGTATTGTGTGGCGGATACGCACTCCCAGTTGAAATTCCCCAACCAGTTCCTGGCGCTCGATTTTTGCAAATAATTCAATTTCAAATAGTTACCAAAACCAAAGAGCTTTCCTCAAGCTCGGTCAACTCAATGAGTGACCACCCTTTCGCACGTTAGATTGTTCTAACGTGCAATCAAGGCCACCAGTTGGAGAGCGGTTGATGGTCAGAACCCGAATCCGCCAGCACTCTGTGGTCCTGGCTGACCGACAACTGCACGCTCCGATTGAAGAAAGAAGTAGGAAATGGAATGTTGAGAACAGTTTTTCTTTACACCGTTGTATTCACAGGTCTGCTGGCAATCTTAGTGCCAGGCAGGTCAGTCCTTTCATCTCTGCTATCGGCTCAACCAGTCGTGGCAAGCACTGCTTTGGCAGCCCCTCACCCTGGGCTGAAAACCCCGGCGCCACGCCAGGATCCAGATGAAGAATATGAGCAGCTCCCAGTATTTACGGTCACCAGTGCCAATGATCGTGGTGCTGGAACACTCCGTGAAGCCTTTGCCAAAATCCAGGAAGATGGAGTGAGCCGCCGCATCGTGTTTCATCTGGAACCATCTGATCCAAACTATGACCCTCAAACTGGTGTTTGGCGGGTCAAAGCCAAAATCCCCTTTGTGTTGACCAAAGACATGATTTTTATTGATGGGCTTTCACAAACGGAATATGGGGGTGATACCAATTCAAGTGGACCTGAGGTGGTGATTGATGGCTCGGACGTAAAACCCCAAATTGTGGATGTGGGTGAAACCAGTGTGTATGTGACGTCGCTGTTTTTGGTTTTTGGTGGGAGTAAAAATTGGATTCGCGGGCTTGATATTGTCATTCCACGAAATCTGGATTTCTTCAGTGGAGCAATCAGCGCCATCATTCTCTCGAAATCTTCCCCAACCGCGCCACCGATTACCAAAAATCGGATTACCGACTGCTTTATTGGGATCAATCCAGATGGAGAGACCATTCCAGTGGGCACCTGGAACGGCATTATTGTGGAGGCTGGCGTTCAAGAAACCCTGATTGAAAACAATGTGATTGTCAGTCCAGGAATTGATATTTCAATCACTGGTCAAGGGGAAGAAGAGCTTGAATCCTTGCGAACCGTCAAGACCACAATTCGAAATAATCGAATTGGCACGAATTCAAGCGGCACCAAGCGACTAACTCCGTTTGTTCGCGGACCGGTGAATTCGGCGCTTCCCCCGCCAACCATATATATAAAGGATCGGGCCAGTGAAAATTTGATTGAGCGCAATATTATTTCCGGGACCCGGTCAGGAGGTGTTGGACCCATCAATCAGTTTGTGAACACCACCTCGCTTTTTAATACCATTCGGGAAAATCGAATTGGGATTGGACCAAACGGCGAAAATATTGCCCCCAGTCGTGGCGAGGACCGTGGTGCCTATGCGATTGGAATCTTTGCCATTCCGGGCGATTTTGTTTCCAAGAACGTCATCGGCTTTTTCCCATTTGTCGGAATCTATGTCCGCAACCATAAGGGACTCGATGCCACCCAGCAGACTCGCATTCTGGAAAACCAGATCATCAACATCCCGGTTGGTATGCAGGTGGCGCAAGTTGACAACGTTCAAATATCAAAAAACACCTTTACCCGTTGTAGTCGAGGCGGTATCGCGGTTTGTGCCAAGGTTTTTACGGCGGCTGATGTCTTTGACATTCCGCCGATTAATCCGTTTGGGCTCGTGACCACCCGAGTCAATATCACCCAGAACAACTTCGTTCGGGTCCAGGGGCCGGGTATCGGGTTTATGGTTTCACCGGTTGATTTGTTTATTGGGAATTATTCGCCCAACTTGTTGACTGGACCAGCACTGGGGCCGAATTCCTACCAACCCTCTCCCCATATTGAATCAGCGACTTTGCGCACCGATGGGTCAATCGAAGTCAAAGGCCGGGTGACGGTTGCCGCGGATGGGACAATTGAGGTTTTTGCTTCAGGGCGGGATGAACTTCCTGACGCACCGCCCCTGGATGGCAAAGCATACGGAGTTGGAACGTTCCTCCAATCCATTCCCATCAAGCGAACTGATCGTGGCATGTTCACCATGATCATTCCTGCATCACGGGCTGCCAACGTCTATGCCTTGACGGCCACATTTACCGCGAATCTGGAAACGTCTGAATTTTCGCGCACCATCAACATTGCCGGTGCCCCTCCGCGACCAGATACTGAAGAACCAGTGGTTGAGGTGAGTTCACCCACACAGGAACAGACGATTCAATCCAGGCGCAATGCCACCATTGAGGTTGAGTGGTTTTCAACCGACAACAAAACAATTGCCAGCCACACCATCAAACTCTCTGGAATCCGCAACGAAGTTCCCTTTAATCAAACAGTGGCCACCGGCTTGCCTGGAAACATTTCCACCTTTTCAATTGAAGTCGTTCGGGATGACGTGTTTAACAATGGGCTGGTCACGGTGGAGGCGATTGACCCGTCGGGGAACATCGGGCGTGGTGAATCGGGGATCTTTTCAGTTGTGTTGCCACCTCCACCCGAAACCGAAAAACCGGAGGTCAGCATTTTGGCACCGACTGGAGGCACTGAATATGAATCAAAACTCGGCGCCGAAGCTTTGATTGTTTGGGTCTCAACCGACAATGTGGATGTGGTCGAGCATCAAGTGACTTTAAATCGAGATGGCCGACTGGAATCCCTGGCCTCAGGATTACCTGGTGCGGCACAAAGTTTTATCTGGAATATCCCGCTCAATACTTCAATTGCCAAAGCCACTGTGACCATTCAGGCTGAAGATGAAGCTGGAAATGTGGGCGAAGCCACCTCGGGAGAATTTTCGGTGGTGCCGCCAAAAGTGGTTGATACTGAAAAACCAGTTGTTTCGCAAATCACCCTTTCCAAGAAAAAAGTGGTTCGCTCAAAGGATGCAAGTATCGAAATCAACTGGACTTCACGGGACAACGTTGGCGTTGCTCGCCACGATATCAGCTACTCAACCGACGGACAGGATTTTTCAACCGTCGTGGTTTCGGGGCTGGCAGGCACTGTCCAGAAATTCACCTGGACGATTCCATCATCAGTGGCCAAAACCAAAACCGGCTCAGTCTTGATTGAAGCCAGGGATGCTGGCGGGAACGTTGGTTTTAGTTTTACTCCGCCAACGCTGGTTATTAAATAACACCATTGGGCGCTTATGGCCTGACTGGCTACTCTGTTTGATTTGATCAACACTTCATAAAGTTTCCGGCGGTTGCTTCTTTAAACTCGCCGGAAACTTTTTGTTTTTGTAAAAGAAATCTGAAGAAATGGAAACTCGCTTTCGGCCTGGCGCGGGTTGAGGCTTTCATTTCAGGTTTGATTTGAGATTTTTTCTTGCCTAACAATGGTTTCTAAGGGCAGTATGCAATTGTTCCGATTTCTTTCCCCAACCTCGGAACACCCCTTACATTACATGAACTGATCGCTTGCTTTATCTTGGTTCCCACCTGTGCGGGGAAGGGATTGTTGTCGTTCCAGGGACCAACGACCACTGACCCAGGTCAGGAACACCACAGGCGGGATGGTTTTATTGATTTTCGATTGATAGTTAAAACTGCAAATGGAGGACTTCTGATGACTGAAAGTGTAGCCAAACGAAGCTTGGCACCGTCAACTTTTGGCGCCGATATGCTGGCATCTATTGTCGTGGTGCTGGTGGCCTTACCCTTGTGTATGGGAATTGCCATCGCTTCTGGGCTTCCCCCGGCACTTGGGTTGGTAACTGGAATTATTGGTGGCGTACTGGTCGGATCAATTGCTGGCTCGCCATTACAGGTGAGCGGACCGGCGGCTGGTTTAGCCGTCATTGTCTATGAAATTGTTCAGGAACACGGGCTTGATACCTTTGGCATTATTATATTGCTGGCTGGTATCATCCAGGCGGGCGCGGGTTTGCTGCGGTTTGGCCAGTGGTTTCGGGCCGTGTCCCCGGCGGTGATCAACGGGATGCTGGCGGGAATTGGGATTTTGATTTTTTCCAGTCAATTTCACGTGATGGTTGATGACAAGCCCCGATCCAGCGGAATTGCAAACCTGATCTCCATTCCTGAATCGGTATGGAAGGGGATTTCCCCCCTGGATGGCTCGACACATCACCTGGCTGCCGCCATCGGCGTGCTGACCATCATCGTCATTTTGTTTTGGAACACCTTCGCGAAAAAAATCAAAATGGTTCCAGCCCCGCTGGTGGCGGTGATTACAGCCGTGATTGTCGCCGCGGTGATGAAGCTGGATGTGAAATATGTTCAAATTCCAGGGAGTTTTCTCGACATCCTCAACGTGCCCTCATTGGAATCGGTCAAAAGCATTACCCACTTTCCTATTTTTCTGGCCAGCGTTTCAGTGGCGTTTATTGCCAGTGCGGAAACCCTGTTGAGTGCCTCGGCGGTTGATAAAATGCACTCAGGCGTGAGAACCAACTATGATCGGGAGCTTTTTGCCCAGGGAATTGGAAATGCAATCTGTGGGATGTTGGGGGCGTTACCCATGACCGGGGTGATTGTTCGAAGTGCCGCGAATGTGGAAGCCGGTGCCAAAACTCGATTGTCCACGATTTTACACGGCATCTGGTTGCTGGTGTTTGTCCTGTGTTTTCCGTGGTTGCTTGAGAAAATCCCAACCGCCAGTTTAGCCGCGATTCTGGTGTTTACCGGGTATAAACTGGTCAACCCCACGAAAATGAAAGAGATATTGACCTATGGGCGAAGCGAGTTTGCCATCTATCTGGTGACTGTGATCGCGATTGTGGCAACCAATTTGTTGGAAGGCGTCCTGATTGGGTTGGGGATGTCAATTGCCAAGCTCATCTATGTCTTTACCCATCTCGATTCACGACTTGAGGTGACTGATGGTGGCAAACACGCCCGGTTGACCATGCGGGGGAGCGCCACTTTTATCATGCTTCCGAAACTGGCCGCCTTGCTTGACCAGGTTCCCCCTGGTGCTGAGCTGCAGGTTCATTTCGAGTCGCTTGATTACATTGACCATGCCTGTCTCGACCTGTTGATGGATTGGGAAAAACAGCACGAGTCAACTGGTGGGGAAATGTGTATTGAGTGGGATGAACTCGAAGCCAAATTCCACCGCCGCCGACCTGAATGGTCAAAAACTCCTGATCGTGTGGCAAAATCTGAGAGTGATCCGGATAAAGAACTGGCGGTCAATAAATAACACCATTTTGCAATGAAGTGTTTGTATGATCAAAAGGCTAAGTTATTGATAAATTACTCTCTTCCTTAACCCTTAGCCCGGTACCCTCAGCTAAAAATGGTATAGCAGTCCTCACCTTTGGAGTACGGCGGCTTTCGGATGCTTGATTTCCTGACAACTGCTGCTCAAAGCGGCGTCAAGTCGCCACACTCCAAAGTTATTTGGACCAAAACTTATGGACCTTTTTCAGGCTCAACGCGCCAAAGATATTGAAGCTGAATCTCCACTGGCTGCCCGCATGCGGCCCCGCACCCTCGAAGAATTCATTGGCCAGGAACATATTTTGGGAGAAGGAAAATTACTCCGGCGGGCCATCCAGGCCGACCAGCTTTCCTCGTTAATTTTTTCTGGGCCGCCTGGAACTGGAAAAACCACGCTGGCGCGGATTATCGCTAATTCCACCCGGGCGGCTTTTACCTCAATCAATGCCGTTTTGGCCGGAGTAAAAGAAATTCGGGATGCGGTGTCCGCTGCCCAGGAACGCCGGGCCTATCAAGGCCAGCGCACCATTTTGTTTGTGGATGAAGTCCACCGATTTAATAAAGCCCAGCAGGATGCCTTACTTCCCTGGGTCGAAAACGGGACCGTGATTTTTATCGGGGCAACCACTGAGAACCCTTATTTTGAAGTAAACAAAGCACTTGTGAGTCGGTCCCGAATTTTTCAATTGCGATCTTTAACTGAAGATGACCTGCGAAAAATCGCACTGAGGGCACTTCAGGACTCTGATCACGGGTATGGAAAGGTGAATGTCCAGCTTGCTGAAGCGGCACTTGAGCACCTGGTCAATGTTGCTAACGGGGACGCCAGAGCCTTATACAATGCACTGGAACTGGCGGTTGAAACGACTCAACCAGATGTTGAGGGGATCATTCACATCACGCTGGCAGTGGCCGAAGAATCCATTCAACAGCGGGCAGTGCTCTATGACAAAGAAGGGGACGCCCATTTTGACACCATCAGCGCTTTTATTAAGAGTTTGCGTGGTTCTGACCCTGATGCCGCTCTCTACTGGCTGGCCAAAATGGTGTATGCCGGTGAGGATCCCCGATTTTTACTCCGGCGAATGCTGATTCTGGCCTGTGAAGACGTCGGCATGGCAGATCCACAGGCACTGGGGGTCATAACAGCCTGTGCCGATGCCTTTGACCGGGTTGGATTGCCTGAAGGCCGGTATCATCTTGCCCACGCCGCGCTCTATCTGGCAACCGCCCCGAAATCAAACAGTTCAATGGGTTTTTTTGATGCGCTGGCCGCAGTTGAGCGTGAAATGGAAGATGAAGTGCCAACCCATCTCAAAGACCCAAACCGTGATCGGAAAGGATTTGGACATGGGGAAGGATATCTCTATCCTCATGCCTACCGTGACCATTGGGTAAAACAACAATACCTGCCGGATAAGTTACAGGGACAATTTTATTACCAGCCTTCTGATCAAGGGTACGAAGCCCGCATTCGTGAGCAGGTTCTCAAAAAACGTGAGGATATGACCAGGCAAGAACATCAAAAATCAAACGAGATGACCCCGTCTCCGCGACCTGGAACCCAGCAAAAATGACCTGCTGGAAAGTTCCAGAAAAAAACTTAAAAAATATGCGAAATACTTTTCAGAAATCTGCATATAACAATGAAGGAGATCGAAAATTTATGGAGAATACAATTTACTTATATTTGTTGGGGGCCTTACCTGAGCGTGAGCAACAGCAACTCGAACAGAAATATATGGTTGATGATACAGAGTTTGAAGAACTGCTGGCCGCGGAGGACGATTTGCTGGACGCCTATGTTCGTGGGGAGCTTTCCACCACCCAGCGTAAACAATTTGAAACCCATTTTCTGGTTTCTCCTCGACGACAAAAACGCCTTGAATTTGCCCGCGCCCTGGCGATTTCATCAATGAGCGCCCATCCGGCGACCGTTGGCGACAGTGCCAGAGTTTCAGGTTCCTTTATGAACTGGGTAAGTTCGTTATTCCAACCATCCGGCTTAGGCTGGCGGTTATCGTTTGCCACACTTGCGCTCGCGATGGCTGTTGGCACAACGTTATTTTTGATTCGTGAACAGCCAATGCCGGTTCTCCCTGATCAAACTGGCCGAAATGATCCGGGAATGCTGCCCTCCCTGCCTCCATTGGGAGGCGATGCCAACGCGGTTGCGCCACAACTCGATCAAAATAAAGATTCGAAAAAAACTGGGTTGCAAGCCGACGCCAATAAAAAACAGCCCCGGCCTGGGACTGGAAAAGGCAGTACTCCAAAACAGCCGACCACCCTGTCATTTGTCCTGACACCGGAAAATGTCCGGGGCGCCGGTGAGGCAACGGATGCGGGTTCGGATGAAAATCGGATCGTGGTGCCTCCTGGCGTTGAAAAAATTCAACTCAAGATTGAATTGGAACCTGGCCTGGACGAGTATAAATCCTATTCTGCCGTCATCCGAACGGTTGAAGGTGTTGACGTTGTTACCCAAAATAGCGTGAAACTGGTTAAATCAAAGTCAGGCAGTGTGTTACTGCTCCCAGTCGCCGCCAAATTGCTGTCAACAAATGATTATATTATTTATGTTTCGGGAACGCTGCCCGGTGGTGAGGTTGAAAGCATTGTGAACCCCACCATGACGGTTGTCATGAAGCAATAACTCTCCCCCTGTAAGACGCTTATCCTCAACACGCCCCCCGCCCTGGGGGGCTTTTTTTTGAGATTGCCAGGGAATCGAACGTAGTTTGAGCCTGTTCCACATTCAACAGTACCTTGGAATTCGTGAATAGTCTCATGGAAGGAGTTCGGTATGTCTCGCCCCAAAATCCATCCAGAACTGGTGGCTACGATTACATCCGCTGTCCCAAAACGATTGATTTCCAAACTTGACGCGCAACCGACCATTGCCGAAAAGTGGGCCTGGAAACGGTCGGAACTTGACCAAAAGAGTGATAAATGGGTGGTCAACGTTGAGAGTGGTGAAATCGTTACATTGCAAACGGCTGATGGTGTGGTACGGATGGCTGAACATATCCAGTGCAGTTGTCTGTTGTCGCCGAAATGTTTTCATATTTTGGCAGCCGTCAGTGTGTTGGAACCCGACAGCCAGACCGAACCTGAACCAGCTTCCGTGACCATGGAAGCCAAAGCTGAACTTTCCTTTTTATCATCTGAACAGGTATGTGCCGCGCAGACACTCTGGAAAGCTGCCTCGCAGGTGCTCATGGTTGGCGGAAATGGTGCTGGGGCGGTTCTACAGGCTGAACTTCTTCGCGCCGTGCATACCTGCCGGAGTCTGGGACTGCACCGTATGGCGGCATCTGGGATTCGGGTCGTGCAAGGGATTCGAAATCTTCGATCAGACCGGCCAGAATTTAACCTTTCCGGTTTGGGCAAAGACATTTACGAGCTATTAAAAGTCACGTGGGAACTCGGCGGACGGTCCGAAACCTCAGATTCAAGAGTCGCCACGCCAGAGCAAATTGGAACTGCTCGTCGGGCCTATGAAGAAGCTGGGAACCTCAAACTGGCAGGTATTTGGACTGAACCAATCCTGACACGAACCGGGTATGCAGGCGTGGTGACATACCTGGTTGATCGGAGCCAAAAAATATACAGCCTGGCCTCGATATTGCTGGGAGACGAAACATCATCCCCGCAAGCCTATGGTGCTTCGGCTGGGTTGGGTGACCTGGCGGTCCCGCATCGGGATTTAAGTCGGGTGGGAGTCTTTGTTGAAGGAGCAACTGTTTCTCCTGAAGGACGATTGGGAACTGGTTCTGCTACTCGGGGTGTGAAAGCCGGCCCACTTTCCTGGGGTGACCCAACCGTGCGGGCGCTGTGGGATGTCCCGTTACGCCTTCAGCTTGAACGGGCATTCCAGACCGTTTCAACTTCCAGGGACACGGCTTTTGTCGGAAGTGACGTGCTCTTTTTCAAAGGAACCCTGGTCGGTGCTGATAAAGATGCCTTGTTTATTTCTGTCCTGGAAGCCGCTGACCAGCCGTCTCTGATGGTTCGTGGCGTACTGGCTTCTGACCACTCAGCCCTTGTTTTTCGAGACAATCTGAAACTCCTGGCTCAAAGTATCGGAGTCACTGCCTGTTTTATTGGTCGGTTCATTCCGGAACAACCTAAAACCGTGGCTTTACTTGCGGTTGGAGTACAAGAACCCCAACCGGCAGCCGCTGGAGCTGGTGTTGATGTTGAAACTGAACCACGACTCCGATTTCCTTCGGCCTGGATGGCCCACTGTAACCTTGGCCTGGATCGGCTGCAGGGAAGTTACTTACCACCTCCAGTGAGTGCCTCATCCCTGTTGACTGATCTTTTCGATCAGGCTTTTCAAGTCAAGGATGAAAATCCCCTGCTTCAACTCCAGCGACGCCTGGAACGCATGGTGTTGGGTGGCAAGGCGACGCTGACCCCCGAGATGCTTTCCACCATTGACCGCGAAACTGCCTTGCTTGAGCGGCGGCTCCTCCCAACGGCATCTATCTTGCTCAGGAACCTGGCAAATACTGTATGCTCAACCGAACGCACCTTATCAGGTGGGCACCGAACAGTCTCCCCGACTGCGCTTGCCGAAGCCTGGGTATCGGCCATGACTTACACCCAATCCGCATTGAATGCCTGGTATCGGGGACTCTGGGAACGGTGAAAAAGCGACTGACGGCCGTGTTCAGTTGGTGAACACTGTGTAGCAACTATCCATAGAGTGTGATGATCCCCGGCTCTGGAAACAGGGGTGGCCCAGTTTTTATTCAAATCAACCGGAATCGCCCTTATGGTCCAAATTATTGAAAAAAAAGATGTTTCCTGCGGTTATGTGCAAAGAGTGGATTGTTATTTGAAATGAGAGCCCGGTCACACCATCGTCCATCAACAACTGGCATAAAATTTGCACAGGTTAGACGATAATCATATTCTGCTTTTCAAATTCAGTTGGGCCAAGTATGCTTACGCGGCTTAACAGCTTTCATCATACTCACGGAGAATCTATGTACAACACACTGCGGAACCTGAAGGAAGTCAGCTTTGGAAAACTTCTCACAGGCATCGTATGTTTGGTCGCTATGTTCTGGTTGATGGGAAGCGTTCCTGCTCTTGCTCAATCAGGACGCAAACCTGAGGCTCAATCGCCTCAAACCAAAAACAAACCCGCACCACCTCAGGATGCCAATCTTCCAGACGCTGAAGAAGAAATATTTCTGGATGGTGGATTGAGCACAGCGGAAGTCTTTGCCCCAAGTTTTATTAGCAAACGGTCAGCCCCACTTACCATCGGAAAACCAAAGAACACGAAACCACAATCAAAGGTCCTCATTATTCCAAACGGCCCGGTTCAAAATTAATTGCTCTTATTCGTTGAGGATCCTTGAACGGGAGAAAAACCAGAAGGTTTTTCTCCCGTTTTGTCTTTCCGGCATTCGATTTGCACTGATCACAGTGAAATTAAATAAAAATTTACTTGTGAAGAGGTTCAATTCCGATGGGATATACACGAAAACTTGTTTGGTCCGAAGGCATGCGGATTACTCCCCACCATTTCCAACAGTGGGATCACTATGTTGATGACCAGATTACGGCACGGGTTCAATCACTGACTCACTATGGGTGGGGAATTGGCGACCTGAGGATCAACCGGGAAGCAATTGCCAATGGACAAATTGTGATTGAACGGTTAACGGGGCTGCTGCCTGATGGGATGTGGATTCAACTGCCTGAAAGCGAGCCTTGTCCGCCGGTTCGGAATTTTAAAGATGTGTTTCCTCCAACTGAGGACCACCTGGATGTGTATCTGGCCATTCCACACCGTCAGCCAGGAACCAGAAACTTTCAATTGAATGGTCAGCTTTCAAGCCAGCCAGTTCGGTTCCGACAAGTGGTGGGAACCGTGGTGGATGAAACCCGAGGCGAAGGCGAAATCCAGCTTGGGCAGGCGCTTGGGAATTATCAAATTCTGGTCGGACCTGAAATCCGGGAGGGGTTTTCGGCCTTGAAAATTGGCGTGATTACCCGAAGTGCAACGGGTCAATTTATTTTGGACGAACAGTTTATTCCGCCGCTCATTGACAGTCAGAGTTCTGACTGGCTGAGAACCGAGTTTCGCAAAATCATTGAAATCCTGATTACCAAAAGTTCCAGTCTGGGCGATCAACGCCGGCAGGGCGCCAACTCACTGGTTGACTTTACTGCTTTGGAAGCAAGTGCTTTCTGGCTCCTGCACACAATCAACGGTGCCATTCCCAAGCTCAAACACCTCTATGTCACCCGTGCTGTCCACCCAGAGCGGCTTTACACCGAACTGGCAGGAGTGATTGGCCAGCTTATGACTTTTGCACCACTCCGTCATCCCAAGGACATTGTGGCCTATGACCACACTGATTTGCGACAGACCTTTAGCCGGTTGTTTGCCGATTTACGAGATCTGCTTGAAATTGTCATTTCGACGCGATGTGTTGCCATCCCGCTGACAAATGTCCGGGAATCTGTCTATGTTGGTCGGGTTGAGGACGAACGATTGCTGCAGGAAGCCAGCTTCTTCCTGGCAATTCGGTCACAAATGCCGGAACGCGAAGCAATTGTCAAAGCTCCACGCATGATTAAGGTTGCGGCTTCTGATCACATTGACCGGGTAATCGGAGTGGCCATGCCTGGTGTCCCGCTCAACTACGCCGCGGCCCCACCGGGCCCGATTCCTACCCGTCCGGGATTTGTGTATTTTGGATTGGAAACAGTTGGTCGGTTTTGGGATGTGATTCGTGGTTCAAAATCAATTGGTATTTATGTGCCGAATGAATTTCCAGAGGTAAAACTGGAACTCTATGCTGTAAAACCTTGAGCCAGAGAAGGTTTACCTAAACCTGAGGATTTCTGAAACAAAGACAGAGAAAGTCTCAGACCACCGTTGAGGTTCTGGGCTTTCTCTGTCTTTTTGGGTTCCCAGTGGAAAAAACAAATCTCTCTGAAAAAGTTCAGAGTTCAAGCTTTAGCTTGCGCATACCAGGTTGCAGTCAGTGGTCAGTAGTTCGTCAGCAATTCCCGGTGAGTCTGTAAATGAAGAAAAGAAAGGAAAAAGGAAAAAGAGTTTCCGCGCTGAGAAGAGAAAAGAGAAAAGAGGGAGGAAGGGGAAAAAAGAGCAAGCGGGAAAGTAGGGGTGAGGAGGGCCGAAA
>JACQXX010000058.1 GCA_016208495.1 Acidobacteriota bacterium
ATTTGTCAGACAGCCTGGTTGCTTTGGTTCGGTCTTGTGTTGCCGAAAAACTGAGATCGTTGACATTTTTCCCGTATATGAGAAATGCGATTAATGCAATTAATGCGACTAATACGATGATTTGATTCCAAAATGGTATTACCTATGAATATGATTCACTATCTTCGGCTTCAAGCAGCCAAAGGAATTGGCACGGCAGCACAAAGAAAAGTGCTCAACCATATCGCAACGACCAATTCATCCTTACCTGAATTTTTCCAGGCGTCTGTTTCTGACTGGAAACAAGCAGGGCTGATCTCAAGTCAAATAGAAGCGTTGCAAGCATCTGAAGAATTAGCCATGAAATGGCAGGAAGAATTGGTAAGGAAAAAAATCCAGGTCATTGGGCAACTAGATGACAACTATCCCAAACGGCTCAATCAAGTCTTGACCAATCAATCGCCCCCTATTCTCTATTTTTGGGGGAATTGGAACCTTTTACAAAACCCATCTATTGGCTTCTGTGGTTCCCGCAACGCATCCGAGCAAGGCATTAACATTACAAAAGATACAGCGAAACAGATAGCACAAAAAGGTTGGACAATTGTCAGTGGTCATGCGAAAGGAATTGACTTCACCGCACATCGCACGGCTCTGGAGAATGACGGAACGACTATTATTGTTGCCCCAGAAGGCATTCTTGAGTTTCGCTTACAAGAAGAACTCAAAAAGCTTGCAGGCTCGGGAAAAATTCTCATTCTCTCTGAGTTTCAGCCTAATTCGCATTGGTCGGTAGCAAACGCAATGACCCGCAATCATACAATTTGTGGGCTAAGTGATGCACTGGTTGTCGTTGAATCTGGATTGAGTGGCGGCACCTTTGAGGCAGGAAAATTTGCAATTCGTGTCCAGGTACCTTTATTTGTCGCTGATTATACAGAGCCTGAGGTCAATGCTCCCGGTAACCCTTACTTTATCCAAAGCGGAGCAGAGCCCGTCCGACAGAATCCGCAAACTCACAGAGCAAATTTGCATCGGCTTTTCACTAAAGTTGAAAATCACTATGTCAACTTAGAGAAACCTATTCCAAAACAAAAAATGCTATTCGCACATGAGCAATTCAAACTGTGAATATAGCCTAATATATTTAATCACAATGATTTACAATCAGTTCAAAATCAAGGTCTGATACTTTTATGAGTTCGACTGGCACTTTTGAAGAATCTGCCGGGCGAGTGCTTTAAACGTCTCAGCCACACCAATCCCTTTGAAAGCCACAGCTTCAAAAACCGGCTCGTTTTTGCATCTCAATCTGGCAGTCAGTTCTTCAACTGAAAGGCTCCCGGGGATGTCACGTTTGTTGAGTTGCAACACGTAGGGCAACGTCTGGAAATCAATCCCAAGCGCCAGAAGGTTTTCTTTCAATAACTTGAGAACTTCAAGATTGGCGTACATCCGTTCAGGCTGGCTATCAGCCACAAAAATCACACCATCAACATTTTCCAGGATCATCTTTTGATTGGAAGGGCAACAAACAGCTCCAGGCGTGGTGTAAAAATGGAAATGAAGGGTGTATCCATTTGGGGTTTTGAACATTCCTGCCGGGAAATGAAAGGTTAGTTCGCTGGCAATATCTGTTTCGTGAGTAACCAGTTTACTGCGGAATTCTGGCCTCACAGAATTGTACAGAGACAACACATTGGACACTTTCCCAGCCAGCCCAGGACCGTAATAAACAACCTTGCAATGCAATTCCTTTTTTTGGTGATCAACTGCCAGCATAACTGATCTTTTGAAGGCTCATTTCAGGCATCGAAATCATAGAAACCGTAGCCCCAGATCAATGAGTCGTGTGGTGTTTCTGGAGGAACTGCTGGGCAATCGCACGAAATGCCTCGACCACGCCAATTCCCTGATCCGCAATGGCTTCAATCACGGGTTCGTTTTTGCATCGCAGTTTGACTGTCAGATCTTCAACTGGAAGGGCCTCTGGAAGATCCCGTTTGTTGAGTTGCAACACAAATGGCAATACCTGAAAATCAACTTCCAGAGCGTGCAGGTTTTCTTTGAGGTCCTGCAACAACTCAATACTGGCATTCAGCCGCCGTGGGTGACTATCCACCACAAAGATCACACCATCAACATTTCCCAGAATTTGTTTTCGGAACTGCCGGATTTGAAATGACCCAGGCACAGTGAAAAGGTGAAAGTACAAAACATATTCATTCAGGGCTTTGAATTTTCCGGCTGGAAACGAAAAGGTCAACTCCCGACTCTCATCGGTTTCGTGGGTGACAAACTCACTTCGAATCCCTGAATTGATGGTGTCATAAAGATACCGCATATTGGTCGTCTTTCCGGCCAGCCCAGGGCCGTAATAGACAATCTTGCAATGTAGTTCCTTCTTTTGATGATCAACCACCGGCATAGAGTGACCTTTCGTCTAGTTAGGGCTGAGGGCTGAAGAAGATGGGTTGAAGAATTGGTTTTATTTCATCCCTCATCCTTCATCCCTCATCCCTTCCTTTGCTCCGAGCTTGCGAGTCTTCAGCCCTCAGCCCTCAGCCCTATTTGACCGTGATTTCCTGGCTCGTCCCAACCCCGGTATTGCCAGCCGAATCGCGGGCAATAATCAAAACGCGCCCGGTCTTTGTTTTTGGAACTGACGCTGGAACCGTCCAGACAAAGTTTTGAGTGCCGCCATCAAGTCCCGAAATGACCACCGTGTCAAAAGTCGAGCCATCGGTGGCAAACCGCAGGTCATGCGACATCACCCCGGTGTCATCCGCCGAACGCCAGTTTATGCCAATGGTCGCGTCTTTCTTACGGACCACTTTTTTCCGCGAAAGCGTCACGTTTGACACGGTTGGCTCAGTGTCATCAGCGCCCAGCACGGTCACAGTAAACGATGTCTGGGCTGAAAGCCCGGTCGGATCAACCACCTGCACCGTCACTCGCCCGCCTTCAGTGGCAGTCGCGGGTGGTGCAATTCGCAGTTCACCGAGGCCGTTTCCATTGTCAATCAGTGCGACAAAGTCGGGCGATTCAAACAAGTTTAATCGCAAACCACCTGTGCCATTTGGATCAAAGGCTCTGACTTCAACCACTTGCAGGTCTCCGGCACGCACGGTTTGATCTTCGATCAAGGCCAGTGTTGGGGATCCAGCCGGTGGAGGCTCATAATTCGCACCGTTTTTAATCACTCGAATGGATTTGTTCTCGCGATCAGCCAGATATACATTGCCAGTCTGATCAATCACAATCGCATAGGGATTATTGAGTGAGGCTGCCACGGCTGGTTCGCCATCGCCGCTGTAGGCTTCGCTGCCGTTGCCAGCAATCGTCGAAATCATTCCGGTTTGGGCATCAATGCGTCGGATGCGGTGGCTAAAGAGGTCTGCGACATAGAGGTTCCCCGTGGCATCACTGACGACAAAGGCCGGGGTCATTCCAGCTTGTGTCGCCGGGCCGCCGTCGCCGGAAAAGTCTCCATCGCCAGGTTTTCCGGCAATTGTGGAAATGATACCTGTTTGGACACTCACCCGGCGAACCACCCGGCTGCCAGCATCACAAATCAACAGGTTGCCGCTTTGATCAAAGGCTACACTTTGTGGGAAATTGAGCGTTGCCGAACGGGCCGGGCCACCATCGCCAGTAAAATTGCGGACACCAGTTCCAGCGACGGTTGAAATCCGGCCTGAACTGGTTTCCACCATGCGGATGCGATGGTTGCCGGTGTCGGCAATAAAGAGGTTTCCGTTCCGATCAAAAGCCACCCCAGACGGATTAAACAACGCCGCACTGGTTGCCGGTCCGCCGTCACCACTAAAACTTTCAGTTCCATTTCCAGCAAAAGTCGAAATGATGCCGGTTTGGAGGTCAATCCGGCGGATGCGATTATTGAACGTGTCGGCAAAATAGAGATTTCCCTGCCCATCGAGCGCCTGTCCACGCGGAGAACTCAGTCCCGCCGAAGTCGCCGGACCGCCATCACCGTGGCTTCCAGGGTTTCCAGTTCCGGCAATGATATTGATAATGCCGGTTCGTCCGTCTACCCGATGAATGTAATGAAATGGTTCATCCGAAATGTAGATATTGCCCTGGGCATCCAGCGAAAAACCGCCGATAAACGACAATCCAGCATTGGTCGCCAGCCCGCCACTGCCGCCAAATTTGGTCTTCCCGGTTCCGGCCACAGTGGTGATGGTCCGGGTTTGGGCATCAACTCGACGAATGCGATGGTTGGTATCAGAAATCAGCAGATTGCCAAACCCGTCAAACGCCACGCCCGATGGCTGCATTCCGGCACCGGTTGCAGCGGCACCATCTCCGCTAAATCGTGGGTCCCCAGTTCCAGCCACTGTGGTAATGATGCCTGATTGCCGATCAATGCGACGAACCCGGAAGTTGAGCCCATCGGCAATATGCAGATTCCCGGCTGGATCAATTGCCATTCCACCACCAACTTCCAGATTGAAACTGGCACTGGTCGCTGGTCCGCCATCACCGCTAAATCCCCGCACGCCGTTTCCAGCAATAGTTGAAATGATGCCGGTTTGGGCATCAATGCGCCGGATGCGGTGGTTTCGCGAGTCATTGATAAAGAGATTCCCGTCTCGATCAAACACAATGCCATGCGGAGCAAATAAAACTGCCCCCGCAGCCGGGCCACCATCTCCACTCAATCCTGGTGTCCCGTTCCCGGTAATTGTTGAAATGATTCCGGTTTGGGCATTGATCCGGCGAATGCGATTTGATGAAGGGTCAGAAAAAACGACGTTCCCTTGCGGATCAATCGCGGCTGTAGCGCCAAAAACCAGCCCCAGACTGGCCTGAGTTGCCAGGATTCCATCCGGGGAAAAAGCAAACCCTCCATTTCCAGCAATTGTCTGAATCACACCAGTCCGGGCGTCAACTCGACGCAGACGGTTGTTGATCAAATCAACCAGATACAAATTCCCTTCCCCGTCAAACGTGGCGGAAGTTGGCCCGACTCCGGCACTGACCGCCAGGTTGCCGTCTCCAACAAAGGTAAACCGCCCATTTCCAGCGACAGTCGTAATCACATTGGTATTGGCATCAATCCGGCGCAGGCGAGCATTGAGGTAATCGGATACATAGATATTTCCACCCACATCCACCGTCACGTCATTGGCCGTCAACCCAACTGACACACCAGTTGCCACATCACCATCCCCAACGTAGGGAATTCCACCCGCTACGGTTGTGATTTCGCCATCAGCCAGCGCATCCAGTCTTTTTGAAAGTGTCAAAATTCGTTCCTGATCCACGCCGCCACGAGTCTGGATGGTCAGGTTGCGGTTTCCAGGAATGTTTTGTTTCGGCACGCGAACTCGAATCTGGGTCGCGCTCTCAACCTCAAAATCAGTGACTTCGGCATCGCCAATGATAATGCGCGATTCCGGAGCGAAATTCTTGCCAGTGATGGTGACTTCCTCACCGCCTTCGAGCCGAACCTGATTGGGTGAAAGGTTGAGAATTTCCGGTGCGCCAACCGTGACCACTTTCACGGCTTCGGCTTCGGTGGTGGCTTCGGTGTCGAGAACAAAACTCTCCGTTCCGCGCACAACAACGCTTGCAGCCTGCTCGAAACTTCCATCCTGTGCCAGTTGAACAACTTCCGGGAGTTTATTATTTGGCCGTGTGACGACAAAGGCACCATCCTGGTCAACGACATAAATATTGCCGGCGGCATCAATGCTCACCGATTGCGGCGCGTTAAACGTGATGTCGTCTCCGGGTTGAGCCTGCTTCAAAAACCGGGTTCCAGGTTCGAAAGCCGGGTTTTTGAGAATTTGAGCGCCGAGATGGGGTTCAAAAATGGGTGAACCTTTGGCGCTCGAAGCCCTGCCCAGCGTAGCCACCTGTCCATCGCGGGAAATTAGCCGCACCACGTTATTGCCTTCATCCGCAATCGCCAGGATGCGGCCATCGGTGCTCAAGGCGCCGCCGCGCGGACGGGTAAAACGGGCCGTGCGTCCACGTCCGTCAGCTTTTCCGGATGCTCCAGGTTCGCCAGCCAGCAAACGGACTTCACGTCGCGCCAGATCAGCATAATAAATGGCATGGTTTTCGGTGTCGGTAATGAAGAGGTTTCCACCGGTATCAGCCACGACACCACGCGGTCCACGAAATGTAGCCCGGTCAAACGGCGTGACATCCCCCGTCATCATTCCCGGTGAATTACTTCCCAAAACGGTCGTCACCTGATCGTTGAAATCAATTTTGCGGATTTTGTGGTTGGCGGTATCGGCGACATAGACGCCACCACGAGCGCTGTTATCCACGGTCACTGCCGTCGGAGCATTAAATCGGGCACTCAATCGCTGGCCGTCCGCTGTTCCAGTTTCACCTCGTTGACCGGCAAAAATGGTGGCGGCTTCAGCAAAGCTGCCTTTGCGTAAGATGATGCTTCCGGTTGGGTCGCTGATGTAGATGCGTCCGCCAGTGTCGGTTTTGGTATCGCCGGGAACTTTGGCGCCATTGCCGTTTCGAACACGGGCCACAACCACAAAGGTTGAAAAGCTTTCACTGCCCAACCGAGCCGTGATAGTGGCAAATCCCTGTTTGACACCACGCACCAGACCGGTTTGGGCATCAACCGTGGCAATGTCAGGGCTTCCAGATTCCCAGGTTACACTGGTGAGCGGCTGGTCACTGGCATCCACCGCAGTGAGAGTCAGTTGTTTGGTTTCATTGACCACCGGATTGCGCTCGCGAATGCGAATGGTGGCTTGCTGTCTGGCAGGAGTCCGACCAGCACCGGGAAAAGCTCGTGATGTGAAATCAGCACTGGTGCGAACCAGGAACAGGGATTGAAATACGAGGGTCAGAATCAGACTGAAATAGAGAATTCTCAAAGAGGATCGGCGCATATAAAACCTCTAACATCATAAGTTTAGGGCGGGGCAATAGAGACCGACAAAATAAGAAGAACCGTAAAAGAAGCTCAATCAGGATCAGACACGGAACTCTGTTTCAAAAGGCAGGTTCCGCACCTGGAGATGTCGAAAAATCGAAATAAAAAAGTGTAATTGTTTTAAAGAAAATGCCGGGCCAGAATAGCGGAGCCAGAATCTGATGTGAACCTATTTTTTGAAAGCAGTGAAAGCAAATGATTGGAAAATCCTCAGAACTCATTTTCACCACAGAGAACACAGAGGACCACAGAGGGTTTGACTGATTGAATTCCTCCGTGTTCCTCTGTGTCCTCTGTGGTGAGCTTATTTGTCCAGTACCTGTTTGGGATTACAACGGCAACACAAATGTATTTGAAGTCACCCCATTGGCAGTAACCACGATCTGATTGTTTCCCTTCACCAGTTTCAGCTTTTTCTGGTTGCCTTTCAGTGTCAGGATCGTGTCGGTTTGAGTTTTGAGAAACCGACTGACATCCGTTCCATTGATAATGACTCTGGCGCCGGTTGAACCAAACCCGCTCCCGGTAATCGTCAAGTTTGGCTTTGTATAGGTCGCGTTTGAAATCGCGATGGAAGGTGCGGCCACGCCGACACCTTTGAGAACTCGAATCACATTGGCTTCCACATCGGCAAAATACAAATTCCCTTCCCGGTCAAAAGCGAGACTTCGCACATCCTGGATTTGCGCCGCCGTTCCGGGTCTGCCGTCTCCGCTGTAACCGGGAGACTGAAAGATCCCAGCCAGTGTGGTGATGATTCCGGTTCGGGCATCAATCCGACGAATTCGATCCTGACCCGCGACAAAAATGTTTCCGGCAGCATCCAGAGCCAGATCCCAGGGTAACAATCCAACCTGGGTGGCCAGGACATTTTCACCGAAGTCGTCGTTCCCTCCACCAGCAATCGTCGAGATGGTGCCAGACTGGGCCGCCACCCGCCGAATCCTGAAATTCAAAGTATCAGCAATCAACAAATTGCCTGCCGCATCAGTTCTCACAGCCGAGGGCAAGTTCAGGCGGGCACTGGTCGCGGGGCCTCCGTCACCACTGAAAGCACCATTATCAAAACCAGTCGGGCCGCTTCCAGCAACCGTCGTAATGATTCCATTCTGAACATTTACCCGACGAATGCGATGCGAAGTCAATTCGGTAATCAAGAGATTTCCGGCAGCATCCAGATGAACGCCAACCGGGTCAAAGACTTGAGCCTGGGTTGCTGGGCCACCGTCGCCAAGGCCGTTTTCACCTCCGCCCGCCACGGTGGTCACCCGTCCGTTGGTGACACGCCAGACACGACCACCCTCCCGGAGCGTCAGGTAGAGATTTGAACCTGTTGGATCAACGGCAATTCCAAGACAATTCAGCACGCTCGACTCAAGTGCCAGGTCACCGTCTTCACCGCCACCGAAGGTATCTCCATTTCCAGCAATAGATTGAATAATGCCAGTGGTGGCATCTACTCGACGGACATAGCCATTCCCCTGGTCTGAAATGAACAAATTTCCATTTTGATCAAGTGTCACGGCCCTCGGAATGTAGAGCCCGGCTCGATTTGCCAGACCACCATCGCCCTGGAAGGTCTGCCGACCGCTGCCGGCAACCGTGTTAATTGTGCTGGTTTGGGCATCTACGCGCCGGACACGATCACTGCCGACATCCGTCAAAAACAGGTTTCCGGCACCATCAATCGCCACGCCGGTAACATCAGCGATTTCCGCCTGAGTCGCCGGACCGCCGTCACCGACAAAACCGGATCCACCATTTCCCGCAACAGTATCAATAATCAACGAGTTTGCATTGATCCGCCGCACCCGGCTATTGAAAAAGTCAGCGATAAACAGGTTCCCGACGGCATCAAGCGCCAGCGCGGTTGGTAAACCCAGGCTCGCAACTGTCGCCAGGCCACCATCACCACGAAATAGCCCCTGGTTAAAGTCTCCGTCCGCGCCATCACCAGCATAAGTTGTGATTCGTCCCTGTGTATCCACTCGACGAATGCGATGATTAAAACCGTCGGCAATAAACAAATTCCCGCTCGCGTCTAGTGCCAGCCCCAGGGGGCTATTCAATCTGGCCTGGGTCGCCGCACCACCATCACCGCTAAACCCTTGAGTCCCAGTTCCAGCAATTGTTGTCAGGATGCCAGTTTGGGCATCAACTCGTTGGACCAGATGGTTTCCGAAATCGGAAAACAGAACATTTCCTTCCGAATCGGCAATCACAAAAACTGGCATAAACAAATCGGCTTCGGTTGCCAGCCCACCATCACCTCCCGTGCCGCCGCCAGCAATCGTCGAAATGATACCGGTTTGCAGATCAACCCGCCGGATGCGTTCGTTGCCGGTGTCGGCAATCAATAAATTTCCAGCACTATCGAGCGCCACACAATTGGGGTTGTTTAAAGCTGCCCGAATTGCCAGATCGTTGTCGCCGCTAAAACCTCGCAATCCCGTTCCAGCAATCGTGGTGATAATCCCGGATTGATCAACCCGGCGGATGCGATGGTTGCGATGGTCTGCAATGTAAAAATTGCCAGCCCCATCAATCGCCACATTGCCTCCAGGCTGGCTTTCAACGGCGCCAAAATTGAACCCGGCACTCAAGGCGGATCCACCATCCCCAAAAAACTGTACCCCTCCGGCAACCGTGGTGATTTCGCCAGGTTTTAGTTCTGAAAGTGGTTTCGCAACTATCGAAAACACCCGTTGCGCCACACCACCACGGGTTTGAACCGAGAGCGTTCGCAAACCAGGAACTGTCTGGGCTGGAACGCGAAACCGAATCTGCGTTGCACTTTCAACCGTTGTGTCCTGGGCCACGGCATCACCCAGCACCACCTGACTTTCCGGTGCAAAGTTGCGGCCTGAAATCACAACCTCGGCACCACCTTCAAGCCGATCACTATCCTGGCTCAAGCTGGAAATCTCCGGAACGCCAAGCGTCACGACTTTCACGGCTTCGGCTTCGCTGGTGGCGCTGGTGTCGAGCACAAAACTTTCATTTCCACGAACAACAACACTCGCGGCGGATTGGAAAGTCCCAGTTTGCGCCAGTTGAGCCACCTGCGGAGACTGGCCGGCTGGCCGAATAACCACCTGAACTCCAGTTTTATCAACGACATAGATATTCTCAAGGCCGTCAATACCGACGGATTGCGGCGTATCAAAGACGAGTTCATCGCCGTCGAACACCTGTTTTACCGTGGAGGGCGCATACTGACCTGGAAATAAGAGTGAGCCTTTGGCGGTGGAATTTCTCCCCAGCGTGGCCACCTGACCATCACGGGTGATGAGTCGAACCCGGTTGTTTCCCTGGTCAGCCACACAGATAAACCGGCCATCAGTACTCAGGACAATGCCGGTTGGACGATTAAACCGGGCTGCCCGTCCGCGACCATCCGTTTTTCCACTTTGACCTGGAGTACCAGCCAGCAACCGGACTGCCTGGCGGGCAAAATCAACGTAAAAAATGGCGTGATTTTCAGTGTCGGCAATGAACAAATTGCCCCCGGTATCGCTCGCCACGCCTCGCGGAGCACGAAAAACAGCGGCTTCAAGCGGCGTTTGATCAGTGGTCATCAGGCCCGGAGAACCGTTGCCAAGTGTGGTCAACACGCGGTCATCAAACCCAATTTTCCGAATGGCATGATTGGCGGTGTCAGCAATGTAAACACCACCCTGAACATTGTTATCCACGGCAACTGCCGTCGGTGTATTGAATTGAGCCGTCAGTCGCGGGCCGTCAACCCGTCCGTTCTGGCCACGCTGACCGGCAAAAACCGTGGCCGGCGAAGTAAACCCATCTTTGCGGAGAATAATGCTCCCGTTCGGGTCGCTGATGTAAATGCGCCCGCCGGTGTCAGTTTTGGTATCACCGGGGACTTTGGCCCCGTTGCCACTCTGCACTCTGACCACAGTCACAAACACGGAAAACGTTTCGCTCCCGCGCCGGGCCGTTACCGTGGCATATCCGCGAAGGACGCCACGCACGACACCGGTTTGCGGATCAACCGAAGCCACCTCCGGGCTGCCGGATTCCCAGGTAACACCAGTGATTGGCTGCCCATTTGCGTCAACGGCAGTTAACGTAAGCTGATTGTTTTCATTGATAATTGGATTATTTTCGCGAATCCGAATCGTGGAACTCTGGCGGGTTGGAGGCGAACCAGTGTTTCGAGCGGGCGAAGTTTTTGAAATTGACCGGGCGCTCACAACAAGTGGCCCGATTGATTGAAAGGTGAAAACAAAAATGAGACTTAAATGGAAAACTCTGATAGGTGATAGTCGCATAGATAGACCTCTATGAAGCGGGCGTTAGGAAAAAACAGCCTAAGCTATCGGATCTGAAGAGGTTTACAATAACAGATTTAGAATCTAAAGAAGTAAAGTGAGGTTTTTTTCAGAAATAGATCTTAGATCAGCTAAAGTTTTTCGAACGTAGCAATTAGATTGCCTAAGCCAATAAGTAAATCATCATAAGTCATTACCTTTATAGGTCCACGATCATTGGCTTTCAATCGGCGAAGATGTTCTGCATTATACCCAGAATTTCGTCCTGCGATCACAATTCCTTGAATTGCTCCAACTTCTTTTAAATCCAAGCCAATGCAATTCAAAACCGCAGGGCGGTGTTCATTCATTTCATGTATCCACTTACTAATCTTCAATTGTGGGTTCATCTGTTTTTAAAGACTCCAATGAAAAGTTAATAACTCCTACTTCTACTTCAGATTCATCTTTAATCCTTAATTTCATTTCGGTTCCTGACTGTGGAGTATAAAGCGCAAGGACCCAATGAAAAGAACCCAGGTTTAAAGGAAATATATGTGACAATATGGTCTGTTTTAACCCAAGAATGTTTTGTTTAAAGAGATTTGTGTTGCCATCACGTACGGAAGCACACCGTTCTGCAACACCCAAGAAAGCAACTGGCGGAATGTCAGGGTAGGTCATAGCATAGTCACTTTTGCGTTTAAATAAACAACCCATTTACTTTTAGCTACTTAGCAAAAAGATAAGCTTGTTTTCGGGTTTGCTTTTAAATGTAACTTAGGCCCAAAAGGGTATGTAGCTTCGGTATTTTTGTGAAGTTTGAGTAGGGTCAGCCACTTTGATACTTCCAGCATCCAGGGCTGCCGCAATGGTTTGGGAGACAAGAGCCGATTTCGATTCTACCAGCTTAAATCGTGTGCGAAGGCTTTGGTTTGTCATACGCTGGTGCATCACATAACGAAGACAGCAATGTTGGTAACAAGCACGTACACGGTCGTTGCGATCCATATTCTCAAAAGATGTTGGAGCAAACAAAACAACAGAAGTCCGGTGATAACCAGACCGAAAATCTGGAGCTGGGAGTTGATAAACCTCCGCAGTTTGAATTACCCGGTCTATACCACTCCCTTTTTCCTCACAAATGGAAAACCGACGCATTAAATCGGCAAGCCGCTCATTACGCGACTGATATCCATCTATAAATCTTTCTAAAGGGACGATAGGGTCGCCAGGATTAGAAATTTCAACTCGATCAGAGTAAATTTCAATCATGACCGATGTACCTGTGAGACGAAAGTCCTGATGAATCAGCGCGTTAGCAATCAGCTCCCGAATAGCAATCTCAGGAACCAATTTTGTTTCTTTGCGGAGAGCATCCTCAATGACTTCGTTTTGTGGGAGTTGGGTAACAACGAAGCGGACTAATCCCTGAAAACCAACAGCATATCCTTTAGAACCAACCTGATCGAGTTTTGTCTCAAGTTTTGAGGTACCAATATAAACAATGACACGCGGTGCCTTCCGAATAAGATCTGGGAAATTCTCTAATCGCCTGGCAAGAAGGATCGCACCAAGCCGGCGGATAGCATACGTTCCACCTAAATTATCTATGAGTCGTTCTTGCTCCAACCGGTCCAAAACCCCTTGTTGAGTCAAAGGATAAGGAAGGTTAATCAGTTCAAAAAAGGTTTGTGTGTCAAGTAACTCAACCACTGTCTGTGCATCAAGTTCTTGCTGGGAGTATTCTTCTAACCAATCAGGCTCACCTTCAGCAAAAATTCGGCGGAGTTGATCTTCACTCATAGGAACGAGTTGTTCACCAGAACGCATAAGATACGTGCCTTTTAAATGATAGGCGGTTCCGCGTGGTCGAGAGGGGATGTGGAATACGATCACACGACCATCAGTATGATTAACCTCTTCGACATCTATCCGAAATCCAAGCGTTTGAAATAATTTCTCAGCCATCCCTCGTGGGTTGTTCACTGCAGCAGTGCCAACCACAGATCTGGGTGGTTTATCACAAATACCAAAGAGCAAATACCCACCACCTTCATTGGCTAAAGCCACACAATATTCACAAGTTTTTGTGAAATCATACTGTGTTTTTGCTTCTTTGAACTCTAAATCGGTCCACAAGGGATTGGAACAGAGAAAGAAGACTTGGCACAGACCAAAAACTTTGATACTTGAGAAAAAAGAAAATTACCAACCAAGGAGCAAAGTCATCTGTGCCTGGAAAAACGATACTGGAAATCCCTGAA
>JACQXX010000059.1 GCA_016208495.1 Acidobacteriota bacterium
GTCAGTAGTCAGTAGTCAGTAGTCAGTAGTCAGTAGTCAGTAGTCAGTAGTCAGTAGTCAGTAGTCAGTAGTCAGTAGTCAGTAGTCAGTAGTCGAGCGTTAGGATTTCGAATCACCTGTCAAATGTATTTTTTCTATTTGAGCCATTTATGAACAATTCTTTTTAAAACTTATGAACCCAACGATCCGGGTTTTATCTACTGACTACTGACTTATCAACTACTGACTAGGAACCAAATGCTTTCAGAAAAGCCTGAAATCGCTCAACCCACTGGACTTGCTCGCGAGTATCGGGAACGGAACAGCCCCGCGCTGATTGAATTAGGGCAAAACTTTCGTCAACCGACTTTCCATCCCGCACCAGAACGCAGGCCGCAATCAACGATGCACGTCCAATCCCGCCACGACAATGGATCACCATCCGCTGCCCGGCGGCCAAACTGGCAGCGAGCTTCTCGACCAGAAGCCGCACCTCACGAACTGAAGCTGGAGTTGAAAAATCAGGAATCGGAAACGAAATGTACTGTATGCCCTTTTGGATACACAAGCGCTCTTCTTCCCGAAGATCAAGTTCCTTCATTTCGGGTTCAGTTAAGAGTGACACCAGAATATTGACACCCTCTCGTTTGAGGGCCTCAATTTCGGATTCAAGCCATTCTCCGCCTCGTGGGCGAGGCATCGTTGCAAGCCGTGGAGACACCTCTCCCAGCCAAAAGAGTCGCATAAATATTTTCATCTGGAGTGCGGCCCACTTGACGCCGCTTTTTTCGAACGGGGTTAGTCCAAGGGAGAAGGCGAAATCATCACCCGGTTTCCACCAGCATCCTGAGCCAGTTCAAGTGCCAGATTCACGGCACTCAGCAAGGAATCAAGCGAAGATTTCAAGGGGAAGGAAGTGACGACGCCAAGGCTGACAGTGAGCCATTCGTCAGATTCATGACCAGGCATTGAAAGCCAGAGGGATTCTGCCTGGGAACGTAGATGTTCAGCAATTTCGGCAACTTCGTCTGAAGCTACGCCAGGCAGCACAATGAAAAATTCAGCCGAACCACAGTAACCAATCAATTTTGGCTCCGTCCGACATTCGGTTTCAATCATTTCAGCCACGGGACTCAGGATAACCCGGCTGAGTTCAGGAGTTACCGGGGTTGCGTGTTTTATAAACGGATCAACCACAAGCTTGATCAACGAGATCTCACGCTGAGCAAAGCGGTTGTTCCAGTGGGCCAGGAGTGTTTTATTCAACTCCTGGGCCGTCATCAGGTCGGCAACCTTACCAGCCAATGTTTCCTGAATCTCCGCCGGGGTTAGCCCTCCGGATTCTGATTCGTCAAACGAGACTGCCCAGACTGGCTGGGGTTCAGGGGTGGGACTGGTTTCCTGCAATGGACTGATTGGATGAGAAGGTTCCCAATTCATGGATGGGAAAGGGGTTGTAGCTTTCATTTCAGATGAAATAGCTGGCCGTAGCGCGCCAATATTCACCTCACTGGTTCTGTCTAATGTTCCCGTTGCAACGGACTCAGACGATGGAGCAATTTCTTCTTCCCATTGTGAAGATTGCGATGCCGTGGTCAGTGGGGCAGTTATTGCCCGAACTGCCTCCGAAATATCTCCTTCTTCAGTCTGAATTCGGTGGACATATTCGCCATACACTCCTTCAGCAGGCACAATTGGTTTGAGTTTGGCAGTTTTACCACGTCGGAGAATTGACTCAATTGCCGATAATCCCTCTTCAAGCGGAGCTTCAACTGGTTGTTGTACCGGCTCGATTTTGAGTGTATGCGAAAACCGAGGAAACTCAGGAATAGGGGATGGAGGCTGGGGGATAGGGGATAGAGGATAGAGGCTGGGGGCTGGTTCGACCGCTTCAAAATCGGGTTCCGGGTTCCGGGTTCCGGGTTCCGGGTTCCGGGTTCCGGGTTCCACAGCCTCACTTTCCAATGTTGGAGTCACTTCCAGCTCTGGCACTGAATCAATATCAAATTCCAGCCGTTCTGGTTCAGGCTCTTTGATTGCCTGGGTTTGGAGTTTTCAACCTCAGGTTCTTCAGGTTCTGATTCGAACTGAGTTTCTTCTTGAGAAAGTTTAGTTTCCGCAACCAGTTCATCTATCAGGGGTTCAAGTGAAGAAACAGACAAATCATCAGGCTCAACCGCTAACTCGATTTCCGTGTCCAGAACTTCTCCAAATTGATTTTCAAGCACAGCCGCAAGTTCGATTTCCCTGGAAATCAGGTTGTCATCTGGTTCGGAAGCTTCTTCTTGAATTAACTCATACTGAAGTGCCTGTGATTCAACATCTTTCAATTCCAATGAATAATCAGTCTCTGGTTCCTGGAGTAGATCTTCATCTATCAGGTCAGCCACCAGGGGTTCGAGCGAAGGCGCCGCCAAATCATCAGCTTCATGAACTGGCTCAATTTCGGTGTCCAACACTTCTCCAAACTGATTTTCGATCAGGCTGCTGGCTTCAAATTCCCTGGAAATCAGATCTTCATTCAATTGGCCAGAATCTTCCTGATGCATCAACTCATACTGAAGCGCCTGTGATTCAACGTCTTCGGATACTGGCTCAATCACATCGGCAGTCACAGGTTCAGCGTCTTCCTCAACTAAAGTTGGAATTTCCAACTCATCCGTCAGTTCTGCAATTCCTGAGCCCTGGATTTCAAAGGTGGTCACTTCCCCAACCACGGCAAAGTCGTACCCGTCGTCTGACACAGACTCACTCACCTCGATTGCTTCTGCAATCGCGGATTCAACTGTCGCCTCACCTAAAGTTGGAGGTTCCGGCTCAATCTCAACTTCCACAGACTCTAAACCCGGAACCCTGAACCCTGAACCCTGACTTTCAAATGTGGTCACTTCCCCAACCACAGCAAAGCCAGCATCTTCCAAAGCAGGCGCTTCTGTTTCAGGGACTTCCTCAAATTGGGCTGACACAATTTCTCCAGTTGGACCTGGAGGTTCCGGCTCAACCTCAGCTTCCACAAACCCGGAACCCGGAACCCGGAACCCGGAACCCGGACTTTCAAATCCTGAAACCGGCGTTTCAAAGCCTAAACCCGGATTTACCAGCGGTCCGGTAAATAATTCTCCGCCGGAAGCAGAAATGGCAAATAACCTGGCGGTTGAGAATTTACGAACTGGTTCTTCATCCAAAGGAGTTTCAGGTTCCGGAAGTGTATCTTCAACAACAGGTTCCGCCACCCCTGAACCCTGAACCCTGAACCCTGAACCCTGGCTTTCAAACCCTGAACCCTGGCTTTCAAACCCTGAACCCTGGTTGGTCTCCCAGGGTGGAGGTTCGGTCACGGCTGCTTCGGAAATCGCGGGAATTTCCGACATTTCTGGAATGGCTGGGGATTCAGCCTGCTGGTACATCTGATAGGCTTGGGCCAGAAAATCCTGGGCGTATCGTTGGGCTTCAAGTGAATCCCACGACTCAAAAGCAGGTTCTGGAATTACCGCTGGCGATTCTGGTAATTCCGCTACCTCTGGGGTCGAAGAAGTCAGTTGTGGCTCTGGAGTGCGCGGAATTTCAAAAACCATGGCATTTGAGGAAGGCTCTGGTTGAATTTTCGCCGTCTGACTGGATGGTTTGGCACTCACAGGCTCCATTGTGCCGGGAACTTCAAAGAACGTCGTGGTAGTTGAATCAACAATTTTGGCGCCGCCCTGTGAAAACTCGACGGGTGACTGCAGAAAATCCGTCACATTGAGTTCGATCACATCATCGTCCGCCGGAGGTGAAACCATCTCCACGGTTTCCTCCATTGCGGAATCAGTTGACAGCATTTCCCCGCTTTCAAGCGACCTGAGGAAGGAAACGTCAAACCGGCCAGTCAACAGTTTGGTTTGGACGACCGGATTGAGATAGGGATTGAGGAAATAGGCTTCCTGACGGATTTCTTCAGCCGCTGCATAATTTTCACGAGTTTCGTACAGTCGGGCAATTTCCAGGCATTCAAGCGCCGCTTTTTCCGCCAAACCACTTTCAACATATCGCTGTTTTAACTGCTGGCGGGCTTCGATGAAATCTGGCTGCTGGGCAACCAGGTCTTCAATCAATTTGATGCGGGCCTGTGCCAGTTCTGGATTTTTCGCCAGCATCTCTTCAAGCAGCTCGGTGCTGTAATCAGCCGATGATTCAACCTTTTCAGTCAGATCAACATCGTCATCAAGCTCAACCGTTTGAAGGGTATCGGAGGAAAGTTCCCCAGTAACGGGCCCGATTTGGGCCAGTTGAATCCGGTAGGTTTTCTTCCCTGGCGTCAGCCCGATGAGCCGTTCAAGTGCCATTCGGGCCTGCTTGTTCAATCCATGTTCCAAGGCAACTTCAACCACGGTATTGAGCGTGGTGGTCAGGTTCCGTTTTTCACCAACCCGCTCGTAAATATCAGCCAATGTCGTGAGCGCCATCAGGTTGCGTGGATCCTGGCTGACAATATTTTTCAAAATCGCCGTGGCGCGTTTTTTGTGGCGCCGGGCAACGATGAGATCCAGGCACTTGCCGATGAGCACCACCGCCCGGTTGTATTCGCCGCTGTTGACATAACCGCGGGCAACTTCAAGCAGGTATTCATACCGTTGCGGGTCCAGATCAAGCAGCCGAAGAAAGGCTTCTTCAGCTTCCGGATACATCCGGGCCTGAAGGCAGGTCCGTCCCAGCAACACGATCAAATCAACGTCATTGGGTGTGTTTTCAAGCAACTCCTGGAGCATGGCAACCGCCCCCTGGCGATCACCGTGTTGCAGGGAAAAATCGGTCAGTGCTCTGAGTGCAGGTTTGGAACCGGGTTTGACGACCAGTGCTTTTTGAAATGCCTGTAACCCTTCGGCCAACTGGGCCTTATGGTAAAACTCACGTCCCACCGTCACATAGATGTCGTGGGCTTCGTCAATCGAATCAATGCCAAAGAGCGCTTCGGCCAGTTCCATTTTTAAATATGGGTTGTCGGGATTGAGTTTGACCGCTTCGCGGAGCACTTTCACCGCGTTGACGTAATGTCCGCCGTGTTTACAGGCGTGAGAGGCGTTGACATAAATCTGGAGTGCATCCGAGGTCAGGCCCTGTTTGTTGAGCAGGTCAGCCAATACCAGAGCGACGCTATAATCAGTCGGATCAAGACGGTTGGCCTTGCGATAGAGCGCGGTGGATTGAGGAAGGTTTCCTTTTTTCCGATAGTAATCAGCCACCTTCAGATATTTGGCTGCCGCATCCTTGTTGCGTTTCACCTGGGCATAAAGACCAGCCAGTGTGACACACACACTCAGGTCAGCGGGATCGGCTTCCAGAATTCGTTCATATTCCTTGATGGCTGCTTCGATTTTTCCCTGCTGGGTGTATTTCTCAGCCGCTTTGAGTGACTTTTCCTTATTGAAAGAAAAGAACAAAGACATAGCTGTGCTCCTCGGATCTGAAGATGACAAGGTGACCTTTTGACAGGATGACAAGGTGACCTTTTGACAAGGTGACTTTTTGACAGGATGACAAGGTGACCTTTTGACAGGATGACAAGGTGACCTTTTGACAAGGTGACAAGGTGACCTTTTGACAGGGTGACTTTTTGACAAAGTGACCTTTTGATAGGTGACTTTTTGACAAGATACTCAGGAAATGGAGGTTTTGTCACCCTGTCACTTTGTCCCCCTGTCACCCTGTCACCTTGTCACCTTGTCACCTTGTCACTTTGTCCCCCTGTCACCTTGTCACCCTGTCACCCTGTCACTTTGTCACCTTGTCACCTTGTCACCTTGTCACCTTGTCACCTTGTCACCCTGTCCCCCTGTCACTTTGTCAGAAATTAGCCGCCAATAACTTCAAGAGTGACCTCAGAGCCAACCACGTTATGGGCAAAGTCTTCAGCGGTCACGATGATGGTATAGAGCCCGGAAGGTACTCCCTCAGGAATGTGAATCACCCCAATGTTGGTCTTGCGTTTTGGATCCCAAATGACTCTGACGGGAAGGGTTCCAGCCAGTCGGGCTGAGATTCGGCGGGTATCCTGATCGGCAGCCACCCGGATTTCGATTGAGTCGCCCGCCTGAGCCAGCGTTTTGGCCAGTTCGGGCTTGAGTTGCGGAGGCCGGCTGTCAATCACAAACCGTTTTTCTTCCTGAAAAACATTCCCTTTGTCATCGGTCAAAATCAACCGACAGGCGTAACTCCCATCCTGCATTTCTTTCGGCGCTAAAAATCGGGTTTCCCAGATATCTTCAGAGGTAAGGTAGGTCAGCGTTTTGGTCAAGCCAAAGGGGAACACTGCCACCACCGACTTGATTGAAGCATCAGTTCGAACCCTGAGTATCGGGTCACCCGGTTTGATGACGCGCGGTCTGAGCAATGACCGTGGAGCAGCCAGAAAGGCGGTGTAGGGAGTGACAAACTTGTATTTTTTGGAAAGGGCGATGATTTCGGCAATCAGGGCTTCGTCTTCGCCATTGAGCGCAATCAACCGGAGCAGGGCGTCTACGCGTTGGCGTGCCCACATTCGTGGCAGGTGACTGTGGGTGTTATCCAGTTCCGGCAAAGCAGCACTGGCGGCGAGCTTGATCGGGCGGCCATGCTGATCGCCAGCCAGTGAAAACGTGATGGATTGCGCCGGACGACGATAGCGTCCGACAAATGAAAACCGTGACCCGTCGTAACTGGTGGTGTCCACATCGGGATAGACCGAATAGACATTGGCCCCGTCACTGGTGGTCAGGGCCAGCGCTTCAATCGGCTTTTGGCCAACCTTGGCAAAAAAGGCCGTCAATCGGAATTCCAGTTCGTCGGTTTCGCGTCCCCAGTCAAAATAGCCACGGCTTGTCCGCGCCAGTTCTTTCAAGAATTGCTGATTGGTGTCAGAACCAATTCCAAAAGCATACACGCGGGCAATCCGTTTGGTGCCGCTTCCGTTGGCCGTGGAGAAATCCTGAACCATCCGACGTGAGACCGTGGTGGTCAGCGTTGGGTTCCCGTCGGTAATCAAAATCAAATCGCGCTCGTCACCGGGCAACTGTTTGGCCAGTTCCAATCCCTTTTTGAGCGCACCAACAAAATCCGTTCCACCTGACAAATAGCTTTGCTTGATAAAAGTGAGCGCCCGCTCGATGTTTTCAGGTGTCGCCGTCAGCGGTGTAGTTGAGAACGCCTGCACGTCGTCATTAAAGAGCAGCACGTTAAAACTATCCTGGGCAGCCAGTGTCCGTAAAAACAGCTCGGTGGCTTGAAACGCCCGGTCCAGTTTCTCCCACTGCATCGAGAGCGACGTGTCAAGCAAGATCACGACTGAGCGTTTTTCAGTGGTGGCTTTGATGAATTCACCCGGTTTGGCGCCACGTTCATTAAACACCGCTGCAATTTCAAAATACCCGTCGTTGTCCGGTTTGGTCCGGTTTGGGTCACGCAATTCCAGCGGCGAGATGATTTCCGGAGCGCGATAAGTCAGCAGGCTCAATTCGGTTTTGGTATTTTGCAGTGTGTAGTCAAAGGCAAAATCCTGACCAAACGAAACATTCGTGCCAGTAAAAGCCCCCACAATGTGGTCAGGTTGCTGAACCGAAAAGGCCAGTGGGTACTGGGTACTTCGCACATTGAGTTGGGACATCGGAATCCGACTCATCACATCTAGCGACAGGCTGAAAATCCCCGCCATTTGCTGGCCATATTCCGAGGGTTTGAGCGGTAGCGAGAAAAATGTCTGACCGCCTTCGACCGGCAGAAGCTGGGTATATTCCATTTCGACTCGTTTGGTTCCATAAGCCGGAATCGGCGTCAGCCGTACGGTAAAGGCGGTGCTGCCGCCTTCTTCGTCTTCCTGTGTGACCAGGCCGGGGTCAATATACTGGGCTTTGAGTTCTTCATAGATCTCAGTTGCCCGTTTGACTTCCAGAATCACGCCAGGAATGCGAATATCTCCGTCCCATACCGCGAAATCCGAAATCGCCCCCGTGGTTGGCAACTGAAAAATGTATTTGGATTCAAGGACTTGACTGGTGTGGTTGGCATAGATCTGGACGATCTTGACCCGCACATACTGATGGTCAATCCGAATATCGGTTGACATCTCAGCCAGTGAAAGCTGTTTTACATCTGGGGTTGAGGAATTTCCTGGGATGACCACTCCGGCCTGGGCGAAAACTGATTGGGAACAGCCGAGTACGCCGATCACAACCAGCACCACCGACCACACCGCTCTTCGAAAAGTCACAGCAAATGAACTACAAAACATAATGTGTCCTGGGTTCCTGACTGTCTTGTGCTGATGAGTTCTGTATTTGAAGGTGAATAAACTGGAAAAAAATTACAAGAAACTGACGTGTTGGCCTGCACAGATTACCACTGATGGGGAAAATAGCGAAGTAGCAATTCAAGTCAGTAGTCAGTAGTCAGTAGTCAGTAGTTGATAAGTCAGTAGTCAGTAGACAAAACCCAGATCGTTGAATTCGTCGAATTCTTGAAAAGAATTGTTCCTAAATGATTCAAATAGAACAAAATACACTTGACACGAATTCCAAAATCCCAAAATCCCAACACTCGACTACTGACTACTGATGCCAGTTAAGAGTTGAAGCCGTTTGGGTTCTCAGCCCACGAAGTGGGCGCCGGCTTGTAGCCCAGGGCGAGTCTTCGAGCCCTGGGAACCTGGTCACTCCCCACCCTTTCCCTGCCCGGCCAGCCGCCGTAGGCGGCGGCTGGCCGGGCGGGGGATTTTGGATTGGAGATGACCCGCATCCGGTGGTGGCGCGTCCAAAGCGACGCTGACCACCGGCTCACCTGACTCCATCCCAACGGGGATGAAAACCAAAAAACACTTCAACCCTTAACTGGCATTACTGACGACTGACTACTGACTACTAACGACTATGCCTTCAACTCTTTTTCCTGATGTAAGTGGATTTATTCTGGCTGGCGGTGAAAGCCGGCGAATGGGCGTTAACAAAGCCCGCCTTCTGGTCGAAGGAGTGCCGATGATTGAGCGCGTGTTGAATATTCTTTCTGCAGTGACAAATGACGTTTCGATTGTGACCAACACGCCGGAAGCATATCTGAGACTTGGGGTTCCGCTGTTGGGTGACTTACGTCGGGATGCCAGTCGTGGCGCTGGGCCACTGGCTGGAATCGAAGCCGCTTTGCACGCGGCAACTCGGTCATTTTCAATCATTGTGGCGTGTGATCTTCCCTTTTTGACGGCTGAGTTTCTATCTTTACTCCTCAACCATCGCCAGGAAGCCCAGATTGTCGTTCCAGAAACGACTGGAACTCAAAATCCACAGCTTCACAGCATGTGCGCTGTGTATCAGGCATCTGTTTTCCCAGTTGTGACCAGGTTACTTGATAATGGGGAGCGGCGAATGGAAACCCTGCTTGAACACACCACAGTCCGTCGTATCCGGGCCTCCGAATATGCGCATCTGCCTCGGTCCAATCGGTTGTTGATGAATGTCAACACACCCGATGAATTCCAGGCAGTTCACCATCACGACTGAGCAGCCGTTTGAGCCAGTTGGTTGAGGATTTCAACAGCCTTCTCACGTCTATCCCATTGAACCAAAAGATGATCGTGAAAAAAAGCTGAAATGACGTTGGTGCTGATTCCGGCAGTGGCCAGTGGTTGTGAAATCGCGGCCAGAAAGCCCACGGCTTCGAGTGAAGAATGAACCGTGAGGGTAACTTTGGCCCATTCGCCACGAAATTGGATTTGATGGGCCAACGCAACTTCTTTTTCCAGAATGAGAGTAACACCTTCAGCTTCACGAAAAAACCCTAAAGTCTGTGGAATCAAAGGAATGGCAGCAGATTCAGGAAGCGTGCAGAAAATAAAACACTGATCAGCCACGCTGGGTTGCATGGATCGAATCAGTTGAGTGAGGTTGGTTTCACCCAAATTGTTTATAGTGTGGTTTGTTGGATAACTCACGAGTCGCTTTTCCATTCATATCATGTTGTAATGAGCACTTCGCACTAAAAACCAGTCAAGTAATTGAATCAAAGGAACTTAGCAAACTACTGACTACTAACTACTGACTACTGACTGGTATCGCTACTCACTCAACCGCTTCCCATTTGGATCAAAAATCCGCCACTTGCCCAGTCCCCATTTTTGAAGCTTGAACGCCATTGAAACGCCTAGCACGCCCAGCCCATATTTACAACTTCGGATGAAATTGATTGATGATGAGTCAGCTTCATAGCGCGTCGGACAGCTAATTTCGCCGATTTGGAAATCAAAATAGACAATCTGAGCCAGCATTTCATTGTCGAAGATGAAATCGTTGTCGTTTTCGCCCAGCGGTAATTTTTCGAGCAACTTCCGTGAAAATGCCCGGTACCCGGTGTGATATTCAGAGAGACGTTCACTCAGCAAAATGTTCTGAAATGCTGTTAAACATCGGTTAAAGAAGTATTTATAAGCTGGCATGTTTCCCAGTAGCGCTCCCTTCCCGATGATGCGTGACCCAAGCACGCAATCATAGTGACCGCACGCAATCAGGTAGGCCATCGCCGGGAGCAACTTAGGCGTGTATTGATAGTCCGGGTGCAACATGATGACAATATCGGCGCCAGCCTTGAGGGCTTCGCGATAACAGGTTTTTTGATTGCCGCCGTATCCAAGATTTGTGGTGTGAACAATGGTTTTAATTCCAAGGCTGCGAGCAACTTCAGCCGTATCATCGTGACTGGCGTCATCAACGAGAATCAGTTCGTCAACTACATTCCGGTCAACTTCATTGTAAGTTCTGAGCAGCGTTTTGGCCGCATTATAGGCTGGTAAGACGACAACGACTTTGAGTCCATTTATCATATCTGGGGTTCAGGGTTGCAGGGTTCAGGGTTGCGGGGTTGCGGGGTTCTTCTTCGAAAGTATTGATTTCTAACCACTAACCACTAGCCACTAACCACTTTCTTCATTCTTCATTCAGTCGAGCCAGTTGTGCGGTTTATAGAATTCGAGGGCAGCGGCTTCAGGGGTTCCAGGTTCAGGCCGGTAATCATACACCCATTTGGCAAGCGGTGGGAGTGACATCAAAATGGATTCGGTACGGCCTTTGGTTTCAAGACCAAACAAGGTGCCGCGATCATAGACCAGATTGAATTCCACATACCGACCGCGACGAATCAACTGATGAGTGCGTTCGCGTTCGGCATAGGGTTCAGGCTGGCGGCGTTCAACAATCGGTAAATAGGCGGGGAGAAACGCTTTACCAGCATCCTGAACAAAAGCGAAGATCGCCTCAAGGCTGCTTTCCTCACCTTTCAGATGATCGAAAAACAAACCGCCGACGCCACGGGTCTCAGTGCGATGCGGCAGGTAAAAATAGTCATCACACCACTTTTTAAAGCGCGGATAATAGTCGGGATGATGCTGGTCGCAGGCGGCCTTCAAAACGGTGTGAAAGTGGACGGCATCTTCGCGGTACGGATAGTACGGCGTTAAATCAGCCCCACCTCCAAACCAGGCCACGCTTCCCTGCTCGAAATAGCGGAAATTGGCATGCACGGTCGGCACCATCGGGTTGCGTGGGTGTAAGACCAGCGACACGCCGGTAGCTGAAAATGACCGGTCTCCGCCGCTGTCTACCTGTCGGGCCAGTTTTTCGGGCATCTCGCCAAACACATAGGAAAAATTCACGCCGCCCTTTTCAAAAACACTGCCTTCCTGAAGCACGCGGGTTCGTCCGCCGCCACCGCCGGGACGATCCCACAAATCCTGTTGAAAGGCGCTGCCGTCAATCGCCTCAAGGGCAGTACAAATTTCATCTTGCAAGGCCGCAAAAAACTCGCGTGCCCGGTCAAGCATTGGCGGCTGAGTCATATCCGACATGGCATCGTCTCCGTCAAAGATGAGGGTTCAGGGATTTCCAATTTTGGTCTGTACGCCGATGTGCAATGAAGTCCTTGTAGGAGAAAACAGTCAGGTACTTCAATCAAATAGATTTAATGAACTACTGACTACTAACTACTAACTGGCATTATTCATAGACAAAAGTGGCGGGCTTTTCGATATCCGGATGGAGGCTGTGATGGACCGGGCAGGTCAGCGCCGCCCGTTCGAGTTTGGCTTTTTGCGCATCTGTCAGTCCTTTGGGCATGGTGATTCGCACAGGCAGTCGTCCAATTCGACGCGGAGGCGTGGTGGACATGTGTTTTTCAATGTGAAAGCCAAGCCCGGTGCAGTCAATGCCATCACGCTCGGCAACCATCGCCACAATCGTCACCATACAGGCTCCGAGCGCTGCCGAAGCCAGATCAGTGGGCGAAAACGAACTGCCATCGCCGTTATTGTCAACCGGCGGCGCCGTGCGAATGACCGTTCCTGACGGTCCATGCGTAAGTTCAAACTTCAAATTGCCAATGTAAGCACCTGTAATTTCAACGGCCATGGGAAAGTCTCCGGGTTCAGGGTTCAGGGTTCAGGGTTCAGGGTTCAGGGTTCAGGGTTCAGGGTTCAGGGTTCAGGGTTCAGGGTTCAGGGTTCAGGGTTCAGGGTTCAGGGTTCAGAATACAGAACGGACTTGGTTTATAACGGAAAATTGCCAGCACCAGTGCCAGTGCGACCATTGCTTTTTCACCACCTGACAGAAGCAACACCGATTGCAGCCGCTTTCCAGGTGGTTGGGCAATCAGGTCAATCCCGCTTTCAAGCACGTCTTCCTGGTCAATTAAAATCATTTCGCCGCGTCCACCACCAAATAGCTCCTGAAACACTCTGGCAAAGTGATCATTGATCTGGTTGAAGGCTTCGAGAAAGCGCTGGCGGGTGCGTTTGCGGATTTCCTTGAGGGCTTCTTCGGTGGTGGCGATGGCGTCAATGACGTCGGCCCGCTGGGCAATCAGAAATTCATGCCGTTTGGTGGCTTCTTCAAGTTCTTCAAGGGCCAGCATGTTGACTGGGCCCAGGGTTTCGATTTTTTCACGCAGGTCATCGAGGTCAGTCGAAAGTTCTTCGAGCGTGCGGGCGTCCGGAACGGTTTCTGCCGCCAACAGTTCTTCGAGGTGTTCGCTCAATTCACTGCGGCAGGTTTTGATCACATGCTCATATTCAGAAATGATCCGGGCCTGCTCGATTTCGTGACTGGAGCGCGCTTCACGAACCGCTTTTTCATTGCCACGCAACTGATTGAGCTTTTCTTCAAGTTCGTCAGCGCGACTGCGCAACGTTTCAAGCCGCATGACAGCTTTGGTCACCTTTTCAGCGGCGGTCAGTTGGCCCTTGGTTGACGTCACAATCTGGGCTTCGCAATCGGTCAATTGCTGCTTGTGAGTTTCAAGCCGGCCCCTGGCTTCGACCTGCTCAAGTTCAAGCTGTCCCTGACGGTGTTCGACATCGCGAATTTCATTTTCCAACCGACGCAGTTCAGACGAAGCCGACCGACGACGTTCCAACCGGGCCGCCACTTCAGCGCGAATGAGCGAGAGTTCTTCTGAAATCAGCTCGACACTGGGCCGGAGAGCCGTCAGTTTCTCCTGGGCCACGGCAAATTCTGATTCCAGGGATTTATGTCGCACTTCAGCCTGTTCGAGTTCGGTTTTGGTCTGGGCCAGTCGTTCCGCAAGCTGGGCCCGTTCTCTGGCAAGCTGTGTTTTTTCAGATTCGACCACATGGCAATGCTGGTCAGCCCGTTCCACATCCCGTTGACGTTGTTTGAGTTCGACGCTGGCAGCGGCAGCACGGTTTTCAAGTTCGCGCAATTCGCCGTCGGTTTCACGTTGCTGGGCTTTGTGTTCGGTCAGGCGGGCCTGGGCTTTTTCCAGGACGAGTGTTTGCTGGTGTACGGCTTCGTCAAGTTCGCCAATTTTGGCGGTCAGTTCCTTGATTTCACGTTTGAGGGCCAGCACGCTGGTCGGAGGCTTTTCCGAACCTCGCGTAACCAGCAGCGAACACCCCAGCACCTGCGCGCCATCCGGCGTCAAAAAGAGCCGGGTCGGATCCTGAGCGGACCAATCCAGGGCTTCATCAAGGGATGAAGCAATGTGGGCTTCGGCCAGTTGCGGCAACGCCCGTGAAAAAACGGTATTGAATTGCGGTGAAAGCCCCAACACGGACAAAAATGAAAGGCCGGTGCCAGTGTCAGGCTCACCTTCGGCAAGACGTTTCTTTCGGCTGGTCGCGGCTGGCGGATCGCCTTCCCCGCCTTGAAATCCGGTCACCAGAAAGGTCGCCCGTCCGCCTTTGTTGGCTTCAAGCCAGGTGGCGGCATTGACAGCCATCTCCATCGTCGGCACCAAAATGGATTGCACCCGGTCACCCAGCACGGTTTCCACCAGGCTTTCATAGGTGCTGGGAACATTCAGAAAATCAGCCAGCGTGCCCACCACGTGCAGACCAGGAATTTTTTTGGCTTCGTGGAGCAGCGTTTTGACCGTGCTTGAATAGTAGGCGTGGTGGTCATCCAGATTTTTGAGCGACCCCAGGCGGTCTTCGACACGGGTGCGCTCGCGCTGGGCCGTTGTCAAAGCAATTTGAGCCTGCTTGACAGCATCGTTGCCGCGATTGACTTCCGCGTTGAGTGTCGCCAGGGTTTCGCGAAACCCCTGAATCTGGGTGGTCAAGGCTTCACGAGTTTCAGTCGCCGATTCCAGTTCCTGAACTGCCTGCAGATGGCGTTCAATCGCCCGTTGTCCTTCAGACTCAAGATTTTGCGCCTGCCGAACCAGTCGGGCTTCCAGGTCATGGTGTTGTTGTTCCTGGTTGCGCAGCCGCTCGATCCGGGTGATGTGGGCAATCAATTGTGATCTGACCTGTTCCTGCTGGCGCTCTGATTCCTGGAGCTTGTGCGATTCGGCTTTATAGCGAGCTTCAATTCCAGAAAGCCGTTTTTCATCGCCGCTCAGCTCAACCCCCAGTTGCTCGTTTTTCAACCGACTTGCTTCCAAATCATGAACCACCAGATGACGGCGCTCAGCCAACCGAGTTGCTTCAGAAGCAAGTTCGCGCTGACGGAGCACCATCTGCTCGATTTGTTCACACAAATGTTTGCGCAAATTGGTGGCCCGGTCGCATTCCAGATTGACTTCCGAAGCGTGCTGGCGGGCAGCAGTCAACTGGTCTTCAGCCACACGGGCAAACTGCCGGGCTTCAGCAGTTTGGGTGGTAAGAAGCTGCGTTTGTGAGGTGAGGTGTTCTAACTGCGACGTGCAGGCATCGAAGGCAGCGGAAACAGCGTGATGTGATTCCTTGAGTTGCTGGGCGGTGCGAATAAAAAACGCCCGCAAGGCAGCCCGCATTTCATCCCGAAGCGCCACATATCGGCGGGCTTTTGACGCCTGGCGTTTGAGACTGTTGACCTGACGTTCGATTTCGGAGGTTAAATCATTTAATCGAGAGAGGTTCTGGCGGGTGCTTTCCAGCTTGACCTCCGCCGCGTGACGTTTGGCTTTAAATTTGGCCACCCCGGCGGCTTCCTCGATGAGTGCCCGGCGGTCGTGCGGCTTGGAAGAGAGCACCTGCCCAATTCGGCCCTGTTCGATAATCGCATAGCGGGCACGACTCAGGCCCGTTCCACTAAAAAAATCGAGAATGTCACGCAGACGGCACGTCCGACCGTTGATCAGATAATCACTTTCACCAGAGCGGTACAGGCGACGGCCAATGGTGATTTTTTCGCCCTGCACCAGCGTTGGAATTCGAAATTTGCGCGGTCCCCGGCGTTGTGTCTTTGCTGGGGAGTTCTCTTCCGAAGAAACTTCACTTGCCGGTTGGTCCGGTTCACCCGTAAACTGTTGCTGGAGCGATTCTTCAATTTCATCAATCGGAATTTCAGGGATCAACAAATCTTCGGTTGAAAGGTCGTCTTCCAGATTTTTGTCAGGTTCGATGTCGGCCACAGCGGTGAATGTCAGCAACACTTCGGCCATTCCAAGCGGTTTTCGGTCGCGCGTCCCATTAAAGATGATGTCTTCCATTTTACCGCCGCGCAGGTTTTTGGCGGATTGTTCACCAAGCACCCAGATGACGGCGTCCATCACGTTTGACTTGCCGCACCCGTTGGGACCAACAATAGCGGTGATTCCTTCGTGAAAAACGACTTCGGTAAAGTCGCAAAAGCTTTTAAAACCACGGATTTCCAGTTTATCGAGTCGTAACATGGCAGTACTTCGCACCAGACCGGAATGAGCTGGACAAGAGACATTTTCCGCCCTGGTGTACTTTCCAAACACAGGCTGTCAGGGGTAAAAAGAACCGTTACACTATTCGGAGATGCGCGGTACTGTCAAATTCTTTCAACTTGAAACCTCCGTTGCGGAAAGGTCAGAATGATTTGACCTCTCCCGTCCGGAGGACGATGGAAAGTAGCCGGTGGTTTGCTGCTTTGGGCATACCACCGGGACTCAGGCCCATTCCGTTCGCGCCCGGATGGGCGCTGGAAAAGAAGTTTGGTCATCAGGCACTTGGTTTCGCCAGACTTGAAGTTGATCCAGCGCCCATCCGGGCGCGAACATTTCTCGACCTGGATTCCGGTGGGTGCGCCTCAAAGCAGGCTGCCCACCGGCTACTTTCCAGCGCCCATCCGGGCGAAAACCGACCTTTCCACAACGGAGAACTTGAAACCTTCGGGCTGAAGACTTTGGGTTGAAGACATTGGGCTGGAAGAAGATGGGTTGAAAACCTTATGAATCAGTTTCTGACAGATCGGATTGAGCATCGTCGCATCCCTTCAGGATGAAACAGGAATGGGAAACCGTGACCGGTGGTAGCGCTCAAAGCAGCGCAACCGACCGGCTATCTGAACTGCAGCCTTTCAGGATGCCCAAACCAATACAACAATACAGCTATCAGCAAATCGCCGCACTCCAAATTATGTTCTCATTCCTCAATCATTTGCGAACCCAAACCACACCGCTGGTGCTTCATCGGAAAAAACCGCTCGTCTGGGATGATGAAGAATTGCACCATTCCATGTTTGACCGTGACCCGGAAGGCTATGCACTCGCAGCGCTGGCCCAGGGAGTGACCGGCTGGCAACAGGCACGGATTCTGCTGGAAATTCTTCGTCGGTCGTGGGTTGGAATACCTGATGATTCCCGGAAAATACTCGAACAAATAGCGGCCCTGCTGACCGCACTGCTGGAACCAGAGCAAACCCTGACCGTGTTTCTGGCTCTGCGGCGGTTGCGAGCCAACCACAACCACACATCGCGGGCAATTGTGCGGTGGGTTGTCAATCACCCAGGACTGGAAGATTTAGCCGTTTGTCGGCGTCCAGCCGTTGCAGATTGTTTGGAGCATGCGCTGGGCAAAGCGACGATTCGTGCGATTGCTCGACAGGCCAATCACGAAGGAACTGGCTGGGCTTCAACGCCAATCAACCGACTTCTTTCCAATCCAGACCGGGTGAAAGCTGTCTTGCCGTTTCTCTTTCATGCCTCCAAAACTCAGCCGACGGCACAAACCCTGTATCCAGTGGCACATACCCTGATTCGTCGAATCTGGCGACCGACTGAATCACTGCCCGAAGTGGTCACTCCAACCAATCGCGGCGATATTGCCGCCACGCTGGTTCACCTGTATCGAGGCGGTGCCACGCCAGAGCTGGTCGAAGCAATCGAGACTTATGTCAACCAGGCCGCCGCCGGATTACCGGTTTTTTCAGGTCGGTTGACAGTTGTGCTCGATGCTTCGGCATCAAGCCGGGGCTATGGCGACCGCGAGTTCTGCTGTATTTCCCAATCGGTGGCGTTCCAACGGGTGCTGGCCACTCTCTGCGCCCAAACCCGAACAATGACGGTTGGCGGTCAGGAAGATCCGCCCGTTCCCTACGGCCCAACCGACCTGGCAACAGCCGTGCTGGACGCCGTAGCCGACAATCCAGACCTGGTGGTGGTGCTTTCAGATGGCTATGAAAACTCCTGTCAGGGAGATTTGGCCGCCGTTGTTGCTGCCCTTCCAGCCGCTGGATGTGACACACCAGTGGTGTTTTGTCACAGTAAGTTCTCACATTCCGACGATTTGCAGTTGCGTCGCCCGGCAAATAATCTGACGGCGCTTGAGTTCTGGCACGAACGGGAATTTCCATCGTTGATTGAACGCCTGTGGTGTCTCGCCCGAGGCAACCATGGCTGGGAAACGCTCAAAGACCACTGGCGAACCGAGCTTTTTCGATGGTACAAGGAGTTGATGGTATGGACACGCTTGGATTGATTCACAACCCGCTGACCCTTTCCCAGTACCGGTTTGGCACGGTCCAAACCTCCGGGCCGTTGTCGGTCATTCCAATTTTCGGACCGGATCGGCAGGGAGAATTCGTCGGTCCACGAAGCGGGTTAAAACTTTCACAGGTCAAGGGTTATGGTAACCTGGAATTAAACAACCCGGCAGCCCGAGGTGTGGCAATCGTGCCGCTGCACATGGGCTACATTCAGGAAAATGCCCAAAATCACTGCCTGTGCCGGTCAGGGTTTATCGCGGCGGGTCAGAAAGTGATGTTTGATGACGCCTGCTGTGTGCAACAGGCCCAGGGCGGCTACCTGACCGAACGTGAACAATGGTTTTTCGTGCTTCCCCTGGCATTGCGGGAGGCGGCATTCCAACGCCGTCGGATCCAAAATTACAGCAAACTCTGGCCTTCGATTCGTGAGTTGTGCCAGCAGTTTCACCTCGAAGACCGTGGCCATTTAGAGCAAATCATCAGCCGGAAGCGAGCCTACCTGAATCAATACCAGAGCCGTTTTGAACTTCTGGATGGGCAGATTGGTGCTGCTTTTTTTCTGAATCACCGGCTGGTCGGGGTTGAAATTGCGCCAACCGCCGACTATTTCTGCGAAGTCTGGATGGGGTTGGTTTGCTTTTGTTATGGCACGTCGGCGATGTATCTGGAGCAGCGCACCGGTTGGGAATTGACGCCCAAACCGCTTGAGGGAACATCAATCATCGCGCTCAAAGAATCACTTTTTGAACGACGAACCCTGTACCGGCAACAGTTGCTCGAAGAATTGCAACCACTTCAAAAAGAAGAATTTCGACTGATGGAAGAAGAGCGGTTTCTTGATCTTGAACTGCATTCGGTTGACGGGAAATCGTTTGCCGGGCAGGTCGTGGTTCAGCAAGGCGAACTGACCTATCTCTCGCTGTTTGGTCGGCAGGCATATCTGAACCACTTGAATTGACGGTTGACCAGTGGGCGGGTTTCAGGTACAAGAAAACCTGGCAGGAACTGAGTTGGGCAATGATGCTTTTCTCCCGATACCAAACCGGTCAGAACGAAATAACGTTCGCTTGAGCATCAACGTGCTGACCACCTCTCCTGCCGCCCCCCTCGAACCATTTTCCCACCGAAAACAAATCCCCAAAATTCTTGAAAGCAATCAATACTCAATTACGATTTTTATTGTATCTTGCTAGAGAGTTAAACTATTTGGGGAAATAAGCTTACCGAATAATTGACTCTGAAATTGTTTTTTCTGAAAACCCTTATGCCCCGCAAAATTCGAGAACTGAAAACCATGCTTCGGAAGGCTGGTTTTTCCAACCGCAGTGGAAAAGGAAGTCACAGTGTTTGGAACCATCCCAGGCTTATCTATAGCCTCACACTTTCAGGAAATGACGGAGATGATGCCCGGAAGTATCAAGAAACAATGGTTCAGCAAGCTATAAAAGATGTGCAAGGAGGTAGTTAGTTATGAACAACAATTACAGCATCGTTATCCAATGGTCAGAGGAAGATCAGACATTTGTGGTGAGCTTGCCTGAATTTGGACCGTTTGCTCACACGCACGGCGACACCTATGAAGCCGCTCTCGAAAACGGGAAGCAGGTTTTGGACCTCCTTATTGAAGAATATCAAACCGCTGCCAAACCGCTGCCAAGACCACTCACCACCACTCACTGGCAGCTCACTTTCCAACAAATCCCGCAGTAATTGATTTTGAGAAAAAACCGCATGATTTTCAGGACGCCCCAAATGACACTTTGACCTTTGTTCACTTGACTGGGAAGATCAGCAAGCGAAGGCTTGGACGCTGAACTTTCTCAAAAATCCTTCCAGACACAGGTGTTTTATGGGTATCACAACTCAACTGGTCACGGCTGATGAATTGTTGCAAATGCCGAAAGGTCATTTTCGATATGAACTCATTCAAGGAGAGCTGAAACAACTGGCACCAGCGGGGCACGAACACGGCAGAATTGCGGTTCGCTTTACCTGGAGATTGGCTCAACACGTTGAAACCAATGGCCTTGGTGCGGTTTATGCGGCAGAAACCGGATTCCGACTGGCTTCAAATCCGGATACGGTTCGGGCACCGGACGTCGCGTTTGTCAATCGTGCTCATCTGGAAGCTGTTGGAACGGTCACAGGCTACTGGCCTCAAGCACCTGATTTAGCGGTTGAAGTCATCTCACCAGGCGATACGTATTCCGAGGTTGAAGAAAAAGCCACCCAATGGCTTGAAGCTGGGACATCACTGGTTTTGATTCTAAATCCACGCAAACAAACGGTTACAGTCTATCGGTCACTGACCAGCATCACCATTCTGAATCAGGAAGCAACACTTGATCTTGGAGACGTCGTTCCTGGGTTTTGTGTCTCAGTGAAAGATATTTTTGCCGAACCAGTGGTTTCCTGACCTTGCGAAGAAGGAAAAGTTCAGAGTTCCGCCTTCAGGCGGTATCTTTACCTTCAACAACAATTTCTGAGATTCTTCCGCCTGAAGGCGGGACTCTGAACAATGTCAGGATGTTCCGAATGACACACGATCAAGCAAGAAAAACGGGGCTGGGAATGATACTGAGCGGATTGCTACTGCTGCCGTGGGGCGTTGCGCTTCACGGACAATCCTCTGCTCAAGGAGGAAAAGATCAGAAAGCACTGCCAGTCGTTCGTCAGCAACTAGATGAACAGGCACAGGCGCAACTCCTTTCCAAACTCGGAGTTTCAGCCTCTGAGCAAACCGAACGAACATCACGCATTCAAAAATTGCGCCAGCGGCTACCTCAGGCTCAGATTGAATGGAGTGCGTTTACGGGAAACCCACATCACGTGTTTTCCTATGCTGGAGCGTTAACCGCGCCAAATTCCACGCAATCGCCTGAAACCATTGCCCGAACCTTTCTGCACCTGACGCCAGAGTTGTATCAAAGCCAAGTGGTTGACCTGCAACCAGAAACACTCCATCTGGTCAGGAGCTATCAAACCCGGCGCACCGGCGTCACACATCTGACCTTTCAGCAATATGCCGGTGGAATCCCTGTGCTTGGCGGTGCCATTCGGGCCAATGTGTTGCCCGATGGGAGGTTGCTTTCCCTTTCCGGCGACCTGTTTCAACTGAATCAACTCAACTCAGAACTTCTCCAAACCCTGAACCCTGAACCCCGAGCCCTGGTTTTTCAAAAGGCGCTCGAAGCCCTCAACCTCACCGACGAAAACCAGCTTCGAGCACCACTGAAAGCCAGCCAGGCACTGTTGCCGATTGGAAAAGACACACTGCGGCTGGTCTGGCAGGTGGAAGTTCAACCGCTTGAGAGTGCTGACCACTGGCTGGTGCTGGTGGATGCCGAACGCCATCAGGTTCTGCGAACTTATAACCTGACGTGGTATGCCGCTCAGACACCAACGCCACAGGGCCGAGTCTTTGCCACGACGCCACAGCCGAATTTACCGCGTGTCGTCGCCCCACCGCCGGGACTGGTTGAGCGCGAAATGCGGTCATTTGTCGGTGACCCGGTCGCTTCGCCAAATGGCTGGATTGATCTGACTCAGCGCACGACGGTTGGCAACAATGTCGAAGCCCAGGAAGACCGCGACGCCAACAACAGCGGCGGCTTTCGACCAGTTCTGTCAGATGAGATGATCTTCGATTTTCCGCTTGTCCTGCAAAATCCCACTCAGGGTCCAGAGCAGTTTCAGGCCGCCGCCGTCACCAATGCCTTTTACTGGGCCAATTTCATGCACGATTACCTGTATGGACTTGGGTTTGACGAAGCTGCCGGGAATTTTCAGCGTGACAACTTTGGACGTGGCGGCGTTGGCAACGACCCGGTGCGGGTTGATGCCCAGGACGGCGCCCGAATCAATAATTCCAGTTTTGCCACCTCACCAGATGGATCTCCGGGACAGATGAGCCTGTATTTTTGGACGCGAGCGGTGCCGTCGCTTGATTCGTCGCTGGATGCCGAAATTATCCTCCACGAATACACCCACGGCTTGACCAACCGACTCGTGGGCGGTCCCCAGGATGTGACCGCACTCAACCCGGTGCAAAGCTCTGGCATGGGCGAAGGCTGGTCCGACTGGTTTGCACTCTCGATTCTGACCAGAGCCGAAGACCCGGTTGATGGGGCGTTTCCTTTTGGAAGCTACGTGGCGCAAAACTTTGAACGCGGATTGCGACGCTTTGCCTACAGCACAAACGTGCAAATCAATCCCCTGACGTTTGCCGATATTGATCCGGCGCAGACCCGTTTCCCAGACGATCCGACCCAGGTTCACAAAGTTGGTGAAGTCTGGTGCTCAGCACTGTGGGAAGTTCGCGCCAATCTCATCGGGCGGTATGGATTTGAAGCCGGTCGCCGTGAAATGGAACAGCTTGTGGTTGAAGGGTTAAAACTGACGCCCACGGCTCCGACGATGCTTGATGCTCGCGACGCCATTTTGCTCGCGGATCGAATTGCGAACCAGGGTCAAAATCAGGACATCATCTGGCGTGGTTTTGCCAAACGCGGAATGGGCTTTACGGCGCGGGCGTTTGGCGGCGGACTGATGACTGTCCGGCAAGCCTTTGATCTTCCGCCGTTTGCAGATCCAACTGGACGCATTGTGCTCAGTGACGTGATTTTTGCTGATGGCGAATCAATGCAGATTTCGGTTGGCAAAGCATCTTTTGCCCAAACCGGGTCGGTCACGGTTGAAGTTCGCAGCACGACTGGGGATGTTGAAAGGCTGGTCCTCGATCAAGCCGATGCCATCCCGGCGCTGTTTGAAGGTGAATTACCCGTCAACGTCGGCCAGCCAGTCACAGTTGATGACGGCATCCTGCAGGCACAAATCGGCAATGATCTGACCGTTGCGCTGGTCAATCCGCCAGACGGTCAACCACTTTCGGCCACGGCGAAGGCCGGCCAGCGAATCGCCATTTTTTCTGACACGCTCGAATCCGGCATTGGTCGCTGGAAACCCAAAAATACCTGGGCCTTGACCACGATTTCAGCCAACAGTGCGACACATGCCTGGACCGATAGTCCGCAAGGAAACTATCCGGCCAAAGCGAATTTGATTTTGACCGCGCCAAAGTTTGACCTGACCCAGGTTCGTGGTGCCAAGCTGACCTTCTGGCATCAATTTGATTTGGAAAGAGGCTTTGATTTCGGCTTTGTCGAGGCGAAAGCTGGGGCCGGAATGCCCTGGCAAATTCTGGCGGTGTTTACCGGAAGCCAGCTTTCATTCCAGCCGGTCACAATTGACCTGAGCCAGTTTGACGGCAAAAAACCAAAGGTTCGGTTTCGACTCACCAGCGACACAATCAACCAGCGAGATGGATGGTACATTGATGATGTGAAAGTGGTGGGCGGTAGTGATGGCACCAAAAAGCCAGAACCCGAAGTTGAACCAGAGCCGGAAATAATTGAAATTCCGGCGGATAACCTGAACAAGTAATAGTTCTTCAGAAAATGGTTCAGAGTATCGTCTTTAGACGAAAGGATTTCATCGTTCGTCCTGCCGGGCAAAACTCACGCCTGAAGGCGTTATACCAGTTTGTAGTCAGTAGTCAGTAGTCAGTAGTTCACTAACTCTAGTTTTTTGAGTTACTTAGCTATTCACTAATACGAGCGTTTCATTCCAAAAAAGAGGACCAGCCCAATTTCACACAGGTAAATTTGGCCTGGGCAGCAAATTTTGGTTGAAATTCTGAGCTTCTTCCCCAACCATGACGACTCCATTACACCTCAGCATCATTCATCAAACCTTTCTTTCCACTCAATGATCAAGCGAATGCTAAAAAGCGAATAGGCTACGGACTGTGGCTTTCTGGTTCACCTGGGACTGGATTCGCGCTTTACGATTCGCTCCCAAAAGAAAGCCCTTATCTGCATGAAACTTTCAGAATTGCATTTCGATCTTCCGCCTGAACAAATCGCTCAAGAACCGTGCCAGCGGCGTGATGCTTCTCGAATGTTAAAGCTTGACCGCCAGACCGGCACTTTTTCCGATCATCAGTTTTTTGAAATCGTCAATTTTTTGCGTCCAGGAGATGTCCTGGTCCTCAACAATACCCGTGTGTTCCCCGCCCGGTTGCTTGGTCATCGAGAAGGGTTTACCGGACGGGTCGAGGTCTTCCTGGTCCGCGAACAGGGCCCCAATCTCTGGCTCTCACTCGTCAAACCAGGTCGGCGGATCCCGGTCGGGACCAAACTCACGTTTGCCGATGGCCGCTTGCGTGGCGAAGTGGTTGAACGCACACCCGATGGCCGCCGCATCATTCAGTTTCAGTCGGATGAACCGTTCCACAGCGTTGTTGATGCAATTGGCCAGACTCCATTGCCGCCCTATATCCACCGGTATGCGTCAAGCGACGCCCGGCTGGACCGCGACACCTATCAAACCGTGTATGCCTGTGAACGCGGTGCGATTGCGGCACCAACCGCCGGGCTGCACTTTACTCCGGAATTGTTGCAACGCCTTCAAGACAAGGGAGTTGAAACTGTTGAATTGACGCTTCACGTCGGGTATGGCACGTTTCAGCCGATTCAAACCGAAACCATCGAAGAACACCACCTTGAAGGGGAATATTTTGCGATTCCTGAGGCAACGGCTGACCGGGTCAACGCGGCCAAACGCGAAGGCCGCCGGGTCATTGCAGTTGGCACCACCTCAACCCGCACCCTGGAAACGGCGGCAACGGTCACCGATGACGGCGTTGAAATCAGTGCCGGCAATGGAATGTCGGAACTCCTGATTTACCCAGGGTATGAATTCAAAATCCTTGACGGCCTGATTACCAATTTTCACTTGCCCGGTTCGTCACTCCTGGCACTGGTGTGTGCCTTCGGTGGCTATGAAACGGTGATGAAAGCCTATCGCCACGCAGTCGAGAATAAGTATCGCTTCTTTAGTTATGGCGACTGTATGTTGCTGGTTTAGGGTTCCGGGTTCCGGGTTCCGGGTTCCGGGTTCCGGGTTCCGGGTTCCGGGTTCCGGGTTCCGGGTTCCGGGTTCCGGGTTCCGGGTTCCGGGTTCCGGGTTCCGGGTTTTCGAAAAGGGCGCAGTTCAGAGCAACAGCGCCCTTACCTCACCCTGTCACCCTGTCACCCTGTCACCCTGTCATCTTGTCACCCTGTCACCTTGTCACCTTGTCACCTTGTCACCTTGTCACCTTGTCATTTGTCACCTTGTCACCTTGTCACCTTGTCATCCTGTCATTTGTCACCTTGTCTCCTTGTCTCCTTGTCACCTTCGGGGGGTTCATGATCATTCGCAGTCCATTTCCTGATTTTTCGATTCCAGAAACATCATTGACTCCATTTGTGCTCCAGCGGGCACGTCAACTTGGGAGCAAACCGGCACTGATTGATGCGTCCAGTGGTCGAACGTTGACCTATGGCCAGCTTGCGGATGCCGTTCCACGTGCGGCAGCGGGACTGGCCCGGCGTGGCTTTCAACCCAAAGAAGTATTTGCCTTCTGTTGTCCCAATTTGCCTGAATTTGCGATTGCCTTTCACGCTGTGGCGCTGCTAGGCGGGGTTACCACCACGCTCAACCCGCTCTACACGGTTCACGAAATCAACTGGCAACTCAATGACTCACACACGAAATTTGTTTTGACGGTTCCCCCGCTCCTGGAAAAAATCCGCGAAGCCTGCGAAGGCACCGAAGTCACTGAAATCTTTGTCCTGGGTGAAGCTCCCGGCGCCACGCCCTTTTCCGACTTGCTCCAGGGTCCAAGCCAGCCACCTGAAGTCCAGATCAACCCGGCTGAAGATGTGGCAGCACTTCTTTATTCAAGTGGGACGTCGGGGCTGCCTAAAGCGGTGATGTTGACGCATCGTAACCTCATTGCGAACATGATTTCACAAAGCATTGCAGCACATGCCTTTACCGAAGAAGACACCGCCATTAGCGTGCTTCCGTTTTTCCATGTCGCCGGGCTGGCTGCCGTGCTGGAACAGGCATTATTTAAAGGAATGACCCTGGTGGTACTTCCGCGATTTGACCTTGAACACTTTCTTCACGCAATTCAGACCCACCGGGTGACGTTTGCCCCGTTGGTACCACCAGCGGTTCTGGCCCTGGCCAAGCATCCAGTGGTGGATCGCTATGATCTTTCGAGCTTGAAATGGATTGTGGCTGGTGCGGCTCCGCTTGGTGAGGACGTTGCCCGTGCCTGTGCTGCCCGGTTGAACTGTCCGATTTCACAGGGCTATGGCATGACCGAAGCCAGCGGATTGACCCATTTTAGTATGGATGCCATGGAAAAAGGGCGACTGGCTTCTGTGGGAACAGCCCTGCCTGGACTCGAAGGCCAGGTTGTGGACCTGGAAAGCGGTCAACCAGTTGGCCCAAATCAAACGGGCGAACTCTGGCTCCGTGGACCGCAAATTATGAAGGGCTATCTGAACCAACCCGATGCCGTGGATGATCAGGGCTGGTATCGCACCGGCGACATTGGACATGCCACCGAAGATGGCTTTGTGTTCATCATGGATCGGGTCAAAGAACTCATTAAATATAAAGCGTTTCAGGTGGCGCCTGCCGAACTCGAAGCCATTCTGAATTCCCATCCAGCCGTCGCTGAAGCCGCCGTTATCCCAAGCCCAGACCTGGAAGCCGGCGAAGTCCCCAAAGCATTTGTCGTCAAACGGTCGGAAATTTCTCCTGAAGAATTGCTTTCTTTTGTCGCCGAGCGTGTCGCGCCGCATAAAAAGGTGCGCCACCTTGAATTCATTGATCAGATTCCAAAAAACGCGGGTGGCAAGATCCTCCGCCGACTGCTGGTCGAACGCGAGCGAGAAGCGAAAACCTCGGGCTGAAAAAACCAGGCTGGGGGCTGAGGGCCATAAGCGCCAGGATAAGAAAGCCCGTGCTCTTTCCGGTGGCATTCAATGATGTTCTTGTCGGGGTTGGGTCTCGTTGCGGGCCGGGTCCGTGGGCTTCGCACCACGGCTATTACACGACGACCCTGCGGGCCTAAAGTTTTCAGCACAGAGCAACTCCTTGTTCTGTAGTGTCTGAAAAACTCCCGTGACCCGGCAAAGTCTTCGTCTCGATAGAAAACAGGAAGGTTCATGTTCGCTAAAGGCAAGTCATCCCCACCCGCCCCTCCACCTCAAAAACCAACATCGGGCTCACTTCGAGTTGAGGCCGAATCCCTGGCTAACAATATTGACGCCATCACTGGCTATACGGCGCCACAGGCGTTCCGCGTCGCGGCTTGTCTTGAACGACTGGCCCGGGCGATGGGCCTCAGCGATGAATTTTGTACTGACCTGAGACTGGCCGCGCTCCTGCGTGATGCCGGGGTGCAGGGATTACAACTTCCATTTCTGCGCCAGGATCGCCCGATTGCCTTTGTTGATCGGCTCGAACTCTGGCGGCACCCAATTGCTGGCGAACAACAGGCCGCCCGGCGTGGGTACTCAACCGCCGTCCAGTTGCTGGTTCGCTGGCATCACGAAGATTGGAACGGCAATGGCTATCCTGACGGGTTGCGCGGGGAACAGATTCCGCTCGGCGCCCGAATGTTGCGACTGGTGGACACCTATTGTGCACTCACGGCACTCCGACCATTCCGCGACCCATATCCGATTCCGGAAGCTCTCGAAGTCATTCGACGCATGGTGGGCATCCAGTTTGATCCGCACATTGCGGCCCTGCTGATTCAGATTGAAGAAGAACAGTACCAGGCGGCACAACTGGCCGCTGAAGAAGCCCGCCAAAAAGCGATTTTTCAGCCGCTTGTTTCAACATCAGAAACTGAGATTCCGGCTTCGGTTGAACAAGTCGAATCAGTTGAACCAACCGAAATTGAATCAGTCGAACACATTCAACCGACTGATGAATCTCCAGATGTGGAACCAATCAGCGACACACATGTGTCAGCGATAACCATCCCCGAACCGCCTCAACCCGAACCAGTTCCGATGGAGCCACCACAAACGGCACCTGACGTTGAAACGGCACCAACGGCGATTCCGGCTGGGCAGCCGGCCATCCAGGATCTGTTCCCATCGGTTCTGGCTGAAACTTCACCATCTACCACCAGGACCTGGGAAGAAGCAGAAATCGCTGTTCCAGTTGACCCCACCGAGACCAAACCCGAAGGAGGGTCAATCGAATGAGCCGGTTACTTGGATTTGAAGTCAGTGTGTTGCGCCAGTTACCCGGAGAAACCGTGGCGATTCCATTTGGTCGCGATGGTCGCCTGGGGTGGTATTTGAAACTTTCCGGGAAACGGGTCTTTTCTAATGATTTGCGCCAGTCGGCAAGTTGGCAGGCAGTCGGGAAGGTCGAAAACAACGGGTATGTTCTGAGCGCGGTTGAGATCCAGCAGTTACTCGACGAAGCCGACGCTTTTGTTCAGCAAACCCAAGGAACACCCGAAAATCAGCGGCTCCTGGGCTGGTTCGCTCCAACCCAGGCGGCCTGGTTGGATGGTTACCGGAAAGCGGCTCTCAATCTGGATGACCGGTCGTTACGCGGACTGGCCCTCACCCTCGGCCAGCGAATCGGTGAATACTGGCGCTCGTTTGACAGCCAGACCCACCACCTGCAGCTTCCGATTGATGATGTCTTGTCTCACTTTTTGGACGAACTCCATCAAGTCGTTGATAACCGGCGCGAAAACCTGGCCACCAACCTGGATGCCCACCAGTTTGTGATTCAAGTTCATGCGGATCTGGTCTATGTCCATCTGCCCTCGCCCGAACCATTTTCGGTTCAGAGTCAGCGGCCTGATGGCTGGACCGAAGTCTGGATTACCGGCAACCCGGATATTTGGGAAACCCTGACCGCCAATCAGCGCAATCGGTTTGGCGGCCAGTTGATGACCCGCACCAAATACCGCGAAGTCGTCAAAGGCTTCTTAAAACGCCTCCGGCACTTTCCCGGCTGGGTCATTTCAATCAATCAACCGGGCCCGCTTTCAACTGAGGAAATGGTGCAATTGATCGAAGAACACCGCCCGGTTGAGAAAATCTATTCCAAAGACGCCACTGAATTTCTCGACGGGTTTACCCAGCATTTGATTGTGAGTCGTCTCTGAGTTGAAACCAACTGAGAAAGGAAAGAAGCATTTACCGTGGAAGTCGAACTCTCAAAAACATTTACCTTTGAAGCCGCCCACCGGCTGCCCCAGGTTCCGCCTGGTCATAAATGCGCCCGCCTGCACGGGCATAGTTTTCGGATCGAAGTCGTGGTCCGAGGGACGGTTGATCCAGAAACCGGCTGGTTGATTGATTACGCAGAGATCAAAGATGCCTTTGAACCGCTTTTTAAGATTCTGGATCACAACTACTTGAATGAAATTGAAGGACTTGAAAACCCAACCAGCGAAAACCTGTCGCGCTGGATTTGGGAACGGCTGAGTACTGGCGAAAATGCTCTAGCAGGGTATCTGTACCGCGTCACCGTTGCCGAAACCTGCACGTCGGTCTGTCACTATTATGGAGAAAGTGGTTAGTGGTTAGTGGTTAGATATAAAGAGTAAGACATTTGTTGAGAAGGGCCTGGAGAGAAGTAAGATGATTCAATCACCAGAAGACCTGATTGTATGGAAAAAAGCGATGGAGTTAATGACTCAGATTTATCTGGTAACCAGATCCTTTCCAAAAGAGGAATTGTGATGAAGTAGGAAGATTGCTCAATGGTCTGATCAACTCACTGAAAAATGAAGAGTCTCCAGCAATTCACTACCCACTACCCACTACCCACTACCCACTTTCTCTATTCCTCAGATTGTCCGGCACGGGGAGAGGCACATTGATTGCATCACCCGTGATGTTCCTGCATCATTTTTCGGAAAAGTCCGCACTTTTTGGAATGCCCTGGTTGACGTTTACTTATGACAAACATCATGGAAGTTTTAGATACCGATCCGATTTCGGCTCGTGCCGGAGAGAGTGAAAATCGCGATTTTTCGCTTGGAATTCAAGGATTTACCTACGGTGACCTGTATCGCCCGGAACGGCTCAAAGAGTTAGCCGACACGTTTTATGCCGTCCTGGCTGAAGACGATCCGGAACTGGCCGCCACGTTTGAGGCTTATCGCCTGAATGCGGGTAAGGAAATTTCCCCAAAAGCTGAATCAGATTTACTCGTTCGGACCGCACCTCACCTGAGCCGGTTTGTCGCCAGGTTGTTTGGGATCGAAGCCGAGCTTGAAACACTTGGCTATGTGATCACTCGCGAAAGTGACGTCTTTGTGATGAAACGCGAGTTCATTCAGCGCCGGGTTGTCAAACGTCCAGCATCTGAATACAGCACCGAGCTGCGTGCTCACCTTGAGCAGTCGGCCCAGACGCTCCTGGAAATCGGATTTGACCTGAGCGACGACCTTGAACTGGCCGTTGCCCATGCGGTGGCTTCCCTGCTGCGATGGGACAAAGCGTTTGAAAAATTTCTGGCCAAAAAAGCCGAACTATCCGAAGACATCCGCCAGAGTATAACCGGGCTGTATCAGGTGCTGTCTGAAAATGAAGCTTCCCGCACCGCCTGGGCCGAAATACTGCCTGGTACCGCAAGCGACCTGACTGACGAAGCCCGCCAAACCTTTCTCAAGCAAGCGCTTGACCGGATGGAACGCTGGCTGCACGCACTATCAACCACGCCGGAAACTCGCCATCAGGTCAAAGATTGGGTTTCCTTCCGTCTTCCCGAGACAATCGAGTATCAGCATCTGGTGCAAATCAACCGTCCACGTCCGGAACTTCCGGAAATGATGGATGGCCCACACGAGCACTTCCGGCATCGCGATGGCTTTCACCTGACTGATCCCCGCTATACCCGCCGCGAAGTCTCAAGCGAAACCGATTACTGCATCATCTGCCACCCACGTGAAAAAGATTCCTGTTCAAAAGGCTTTTTCGAAAAAGACGGTTCCTATCGCAAGAACCCGCTTGGGATTCCACTGACCGGCTGCCCGCTGGATGAAAAAATTTCCGAAGCGCATGTGCTCCAACAGCAAGGTGATTCACTCGCGGCACTGGCCACGATTTTGATTGATAACCCAATGGCACCAGGCACCGGTCATCGCATTTGCAACGACTGTATGAAAGCCTGCATTTTTCAAAAACAGTCGCCGGTCAATATCCCGCAGGCTGAAACTGGAATCCTGACCGATGTGCTGGGACTGCCGTTTGGATTTGAAATCTATGCGCTGCTGACACGATGGAATCCACTCAACGTCAAGCGACCTTATGCCTTGCCCTACAATGGGAAAAATGTGCTGGTGGTTGGAATGGGACCAGCCGGGTACACACTGGCTCACTTCCTTTTAAATGAAGGATTTGGCGTGGTTGGCGTGGATGGGTTGAAAATCGAACCGCTGCCGGTAGATCTGACTGGCGATGCCACAACGCTTCCACGTGCGATCCGCGATATTTCGGAAATTTCGACTGATCTCGAAACCCGGACCCTTTCCGGTTTTGGCGGTGTCTCGGAATATGGCATCACGGTTCGGTGGGATAAAAACTTTCTGACGATGATTCAACTGGCGCTTGTCCGTCGGGATACCCTGCGCACGTTTGGCGGTGTCCGCTTTGGCGGTACATTGACGATTGACGACGCCTGGGAACTTGGGTTTGACCACATTGCCCTTGCCACTGGCGCCGGGAAACCAACCCTGGTCAAAATCAAGAACAATCTGATTCGAGGCATTCGCATGGCCAGCGATTTCCTGATGGCCCTGCAATTGACTGGCGCGTTTAAACGCAACTCGATGGCCAACCTCCAGATTCGATTGCCAGCGGTGGTCATTGGCGGTGGATTGACGGCGATTGATACGGCAACCGAGTTGATGGCCTATTATCCAGTGCAGGTTGAAAAGACCCTCAACCGCTATGAAATTCTGGTGGCTGAAGAGGGCGAAGCAGCGGTTCTGGCCCGATTTGACACCGAAGAACGCCAGATTCTGGATGAATTTCTCACGCATGGTCGTGCCATTCGTGCCGAGCGTGAACAGGCCAAAGATGAAGGCCGCGAGCCAAATTTCCTGGCGCTGGTTCGAAGTTGGGGCGGGGTCACGATTGCCTACCGCAAACGGATGCAGGATTCTCCGGCTTACCGCCTCAACCACGAAGAAATCATCAAGGCTCTCGAAGAAGGTATTTACTTTACTGAAAACCTGTCCCCAACCGAAGCCGTGCCCGATGAGTTTGGCGCCTGTCAGGCCATGGTTTTCGAACGCCAGCAAGTGACCGAAGATGGCAAATGGCTCAATACCGGAGAACTGATCACGCTTCCAGCCCGTGCGGTGCTGGTGGCAGCCGGAACGTCGCCCAACATCATTTATGAAAAGGAATATCCAGGCACGTTTAAACTCGACAAGTGGAATCAATTCTTTGCCGGGTACACGGCGGAAAGGGACGAAGAAGGCCGCTTCTACCCGGTTCCAACCTTGAAACCGACGGACAGCGCGATGTTTACGTCCTATGAAAAAGATGGTCGCCTCATCAGCTATTATGGCGACAACCATCCGAAATATGCCGGAAACGTTGTCAAAGCCATGGCCTCAGCGAAAGACGGCTACCGGCAGGTCGTTCAGTTGTTTGAAGATGAACTCGCCCAGCTTTCCCCGGAAGATCAACCCAAACGCAATCAAGCCTGGAAAGACCTGATTGAAAATCTTGACCAGCAATTGCGAGCCAGCGTGGTCAGGGTTGATCGTCTGACGCCAACGATTGTCGAAGTAATTGTGCACGCTCCGCTGGCGGCCAAACACTTTGAACCAGGACAATTTTATCGCCTGCAAAACTACGAAGCCCTCGCCCGCAGCGTCAAGGGAACCAAACTCCTCATGGAAGGTCTGGCGTTAACCGGCGCCTGGGTTGATAAAGAAGCCGGATTGCTGTCAATGATTGTGCTTGAAATGGGTGGCAGTTCGCGGCTGTGTGCCCACCTTCAACCCGGTGAATCAGTGGTGGTCATGGGGCCGACCGGAACGCCAACCGAGATTCCAGAAAACGAAAATGTGTTGCTGGCCGGTGGTGGACTTGGAAACGCGGTACTGTTTTCAATTGCGAAAGCCTTGAAACAGAAAAACAACCGGGTGCTCTATTTTGCCGGGTACAAAAATGGCGCCGATTTGTTTAAACAGGAAGAAATCGAAGCCGCGACCGATCAGGTTATCTGGGCCACGGACATGGGAATTGAAATCCAGCCTCGCCGCCCGCAAGACGCTCATTTCCGGGGCAATATTGTCCAGGCTATCCAGGCATATGAAACTGGTCAGCTTGCCGAACGCCAGTTCTCGTTGTGCTCAATTCATCGGGTCATTGCCATTGGGAGCGACCGGATGATGAATGCCGTTCGGATTGCCCGCAAACAGGTCCTCAAAGACGTGATGAACCCCAATCACGTCGCAATTGGTTCGATCAACTCGCCGATGCAGTGCATGATGAAGGAAATCTGCGCGCAATGCCTGCAAAAGCATGTTGACCCGGAAACCGGAAAAGAAACCGCGCCGGTGTTTTCCTGCTTCAACCAGGATCAAAAACTCGACGAAGTTGATTTCCAGAACCTGTTTGCCCGGTTGCGAGCCAACACGGTTCAGGAAAAGCTGGCTGATTTGTGGCTCCATCATTTATTGAAGAATGAGTCCGTACCACCCGCGTAAGCGGGTGGGCCACCGTCTATAACTTTTCAGGTAAATGGTCCTCTGCCACCTCCCTTGACAACATCTCAGAAACCATTGAATCATCTGGGTTTATTTTTCGTGTATTTTGTGTATTTCGTGGTTTCTGTTATCTGAGATTCCATTCTTCCTGAAACGCCATCCGTTTACGCAGATCACCCTCCCCACCCGCTTACGCAGGTGGTACTGACTCTTTACTTATGCCATCTGTTGCCCCTACGGTAAGTGTGCTCACCGTTGTCCAGAATGCGGCTCATTCACTTGAGCCATTTCTCAAAAACTTTCTCTCCCTTTCAGACAAATCTTTCCAAATCATAGAACTCATTGTTGTTGACAACGCCAGCACTGATCACACCAGCCAGTTGCTTGCGGCGCTTTCAAAGGTGGATTCACGGCTCAAGGGCATCCGTACCAGCCAGGTTGAAGGAACAGGAGTGGCGCTACGAAAAGCTATTGCTGAAGCAAGTGGCGACATCACGGCGGTCTTTCCAGCTACGTTTGAGTATGTACCTGATGACCTGTCGGCATTGCTCAGGCCAGTCGTGGTCGAAGGTGCCGATGCCGTCCTGGGATCACGGTTTCTGCCGGGGTCATATCGAGCCGTCACCAATTTTCATCAGGCACGCTTTCACCAGGCGCTGACTTCGTTGAGCAACTGGCTGACAAACACTTTTCTCTCGGATGTCCAAACCCCAGTCAAAGCCATCCACACCCGACTCTTGAAATCAATTCCGATTGAAAGCGCGGATGAGTTTGTCCATCTGGAGTTGACCTTGAAATTGTTGAAACGCCGGGCGCGAGTGTTTGAAGCACCAATCCGGTATTTACCCCATATTCACAAACAAATACCGCCTCCAGGATGGGGAGACTGGCTGAGTGGGGTCAGAGCACTCTTTCGACTCAAATCAAGTGCGCGGCTCTTTGCTGCCGATGCCTATGGCAGCCACATTTTGATGAATTTGGAAGGTGCCCCACGCTTTAACAAGTGGATGGGTGACATTCTGCGCCCGCACCTGGGTCAACGAGTTCTGGAAATTGGGTCAGGCACCGGTACCCTGACCGATCAGTTTGTTCCTCGGGATCTGTACTTTGCCTCAGACATCAACCCAAATTACCTGCACTTTCTCAAATCATTTTCAGCCGGTCGGCCCTACATGCAGATCAAGGAAATTGATGCCAGCAACCCGGTGTTTTTTGAAGGTCTGGAAGGAAAGTTTGACACCACCGTCATGGTCAATGTGCTGGAACACGTTCCAGATGACCTGGCGGCTCTGCGCAATCTTTGGAGCTCGTTGCAGCCTGGGGGAAAAGCGGTGATTTTGGTGCCACAACACCCGGCAATTTACGGCACGTTGGATGAAGTGCTCGAACATCGGGAACGATATACAGTTGAGGGTCTTCGCCGGGTTATGACTGAAGCCGGATTTGCCGTCGAACAGATTTTTGATTTTAATCGAGTCTCAGTGCCCGGATGGTGGCTCAATGGTCGAGTTCTTCGCAAAACCACGTTTTCACCCGTTCAACTGTTGATTTTGCAATTACTTATGCCGGTATTTCGACGTATTGACCGCTTCTTTCCGTGGGGAGGTCTGAGCATTATTGGGATAGGGGTGAAAAAGGCGGGCTGAGAAAATCAGGGCTGAAGAAACCGGACTGAGGGCTTGGGGCTGAAAAGACCAGGGCTGAGGGCTTGGGGCTGAGGGCTGAAGACATCGGGCTGGAGAATTGGTTTTATTTCATCCCTCATCCTTCATCCCTCATCCCTTTGATTGCCCCGAGCTTGCGAGTCTTCAGCCCCAAGCCCGTTGTCTTCAGCCCCAAGCCCTGGTCTTTTCAGCCCACTCACGGCATGACTCATTGCTCCACCAATGAAGAGCACCGCCCCCAAAAGTGTTGTCGGCATCTCCCAGCCTTGCCGCCAGGGTTCAGTAAAAAAGGCAGTCACCACCAGGACTGCGGCAACCGTCATCAAGGTTGATCCCAGCCATTGGAGCCGTTTGCGCCAGACAAGAGGGTGTTCGAGGAAGTAGCTTCCCAAGGCAAGGTGGACGAGGGCGGAATAGAGAATGTAGATGTGGCGGCTACGCATCAGCAGACGCGGCTTGTCTGCCATTTCAGCCAGGTGATGATGGACAATGTCCATATATTGGCCCGTTAGGAGAAACACAACCAGAAGTGCCAGGCCAAAGAATAAGTGAAATCGTTTCATACACTTGCCAGTAGTGATGAATTGTTTTAGCTCAGTGTTCGGTCTAAATCGTCATCATCGGGCATTGGCTCAATAAAAACCCGAACATAGCGCAACCGGGCAGCAGCGGTGTTGAGGGTGTCGCACATATCATCAAAGTCTTCGTAGGCAACGTTGTCTGGATCCGAAAGCAGGTTCGCCAGTTTGGCTTCCGTTTCGCGCAGCAAATTGTGCGCATCCCGCAACACATCGAGGTGTTTTTCTAGTAACGACATCACAAACCCTCTCTCAAACTTGTGCGAAATCGCTTATTTTTCTTTGTTTCCGGTCTGTTCTTTATAGTCTTTCAACCAGCTTACATCAATTTCCTCGGCTTGACGTCGCTCTTTTTCAGCAACCAAAAATTTCCCCCGCTCATTGAGACCTTTGGAAGTCGGCATCAGGTGACAGTACTGGCAGTTTTTAACGGTATAGCCCAGATCACGTGCTTCCTGCAGAAATTCAGGTCGTGCCAGTGCCACGCTTGTGGTCAAATGGATGACCACTCCCGCACTAATCAGACTGCCATACACGACACATACCAGGAATCGAAGCTTGCGCATGAGAGGCTCCTTTCGTGGGGAAAAGCATTTTTTTAACCATGGAAAACACGGAAAAGGTCAATCATTCGGCCAAACCCGAGAAAAGCTCTTCGGACACTGATTTGCGCTCTTCGGATAGAACTTCGTACAGGTCGGAAGCCGCCATGCCTTTCAAGGTTTTGCTCTGGGGAACGTGCAGGACTTTGACTTTGAGTTTTCGGCCTCGCAGCCGGAGTGAAATCACATCGCCAACCCGAATTTCCCGCGAAGGCTTGGCAACCTGATCATTGATTTCAACCGCTCCGGCGGCACACACCTCCTGGGCCACCGTTCGGCGGACAATCAACCGACTGACTTTTAAAAAGAGATCAAGGCGCATAATTCGGGTTCAGGGTTCAGGGTTCAGGGTTCAGGGTTCAGGGTTTGGGGTTTGGGGTTTGGGGTTTGGGGTTCAGGGTTCAGGGTTCAGGGTTTGGGGTTTGGGGTTTGGGGTTTGGGGTTCAGAGTTCGGGGTTCCGGTGAGGAAAAGGACATAAAGGACATAAAGGACGAAAAAGAAATAAGTTCGAAAACCCGGAACCCGGAACCCGGAACCCGGAACCCGGAACCCGGAACCCGGAACCCGGAACCCGGAACCCGGAACCCGGAACCCGGAACCCGAACCCCGAACCCCGAACCCCGAACCCCGACCAACCGGCTTGAAATTTCATTGGCAACTTCTTCAAATGGTTTTGGCTTGGATTCAACCCGTGATTCGAGTTTGAGAATTTGGAAACCCGTCGGCATTTTGAGAATCGAGGTAAACTGGCCTGGTTTGAGTTTATCCACTTCGCGCTTCAAATCGTCAGCCAGGTCGCCGTCTTTAAATGATGGAAGATTGCCGCACTTGGGTTTGGAAGCACGCTTGTCATCAGAATATTTTTTGACTACGGCGCAAAATTCTTTTCCAGCCCGCAGTTCGGCGATGGCTTCACGCACACGCGCTTCAGCATCCTTCATTGTCTCAGCCGTGTAACTGACATAAATCTCACTCAACACAACTTCCCCAACCATGGCGAACTGATCTTTGTGCTTTGTGTAATAGTCTTTCTTTTCGGCTTCGGTCAGTTTTTCAAAAATCGGTCCATAGACTTCCTGGGACATCAATGCTCGCTTGCGCAACTGATTGCGAAAGTTGCCTTTGATTTCCTCCATCGAAAGGCCCTGCTTTTCCATCGCTTCCTGACAGGCCGCCAGTTCTAAATTGTTCTGTTTACACAACTCGATCACCGCCTGATTGACTTCAGGTTCGACATTGATGCCAAGTTCATCAGCCCGCTGGGCGATCAGTTTGTCATCAATGAGCGATGCCAGAATCCGCTTCTGCAATTTTCCGAGCAGTTCCTCCTGTTTTTTTGGATCCGGGGTAATCTGGAGGAGTTCTTCCTTCAAGTGGCTTTCGGCTTTCTTGTACATCGAGCGGGTAATGATGTCGCGGTTGACGCGAGCTATCGTCTGGTCAACGACCTCAGGCTCCTGGCCACGGACCGTTGAAGTGACCAAAAATGTCAGCGCCAGCACACAAGCGGTCAATGTTCGAGGGGATGGAATAAGTGCGTATTTCATAATGTGCACAATTTAAACCTTTCTGACGGTTGGAGATTCAGCTTCTGGCGTCGGTTTGAGCCTGGCCAGTACGGTGTGAATCTGGGCAAAAAATTCAGCATTGTTCCCAGATTTCACAGGATATTTGAAAAGACCGGAAGGTGAAAAGCTGACTTGTGGATTGGTGGTGACCCAGGCCAATAATTGTTCGTGATTGATGCGGGCCCGGTCGCTAAATTTGAGCATGAGCATGCCCTGTTCATAGTCAACGGAAAGAATTCCCATCGGCGAGGCTTCGCGCCGCAACCGCGCATATTCAAAGAGGTTGTCAACCTGCACCGGGCGCGGGCCATAGCGATCATCCAGCTCCTGACCCAGGAGTTCAAGCGCTCGATCATCAAAGGCTGACGAAATCCGTTTATAGGTGCGCAATCGCTGGCTGATGTCGCCAATATAGTCTTCAGGCAGCCGAATATCGAGGTTGAGATTGATTGAGGTGTTGACATCATCTTCAATCACCGTACCGCGCAATTCCTTCACGGTCTGCTCCAGCATCTGGCAATACAGATCAAACCCGATGGAATCAAGGTGACCGGATTGCTCGCCGCCGAGCATGTTTCCTGCCCCGCGAAGCTCCAGATCAAGGGCGGCAATGCGAAAACCAGCGCCCAAATCCGAGAACTCACGAATCGCCGCCAGTCGCTGCCGGGCAATGCTCGTCAACTGGCCTTCAGGTGGAATCAGCAAATAGGCATACGCCCGGCGGCTCGAACGTCCAACCCGTCCGCGAAGCTGGTACAACTGAGCTAACCCGTAGTTTTCAGCGTGGTTAATGATGATGGTATTGGCCAATGGGATATCAATGCCGTTTTCGATGATCGTGGTACAGACCAGGATGTCCAGATCGTGCTGGACGAACTTCATCATGACTTCTTCAAGTTCTTTATCCCCCATCTGGCCGTGACCAACACCGATTCGGGCACCCGGCACCAACCGCTGGAGCAAATCAGCCATTGTGAAGATGCTCTCAACCCGGTTGTGGACAAAAAACACCTGTCCACCGCGCGCCATTTCCAGTTCAATCGCGCCTTTGACCACGGGTTCGGCAAACTGGGCGACTACGGTGTGGATGGCCAGTCGGTCACGCGGTGGCGTTTCAATCACCGACATATCACGCACCCCGGCCAGCGACAGGTTGAGGGTTCGCGGAATCGGGGTGGCTGAAAGCGTCAGGACATCCACTTTGCGGCGCAATTGCTTGAGTTTTTCCTTGTGCGTGACGCCAAACCGCTGCTCTTCATCAATAATGACCAGTCCCAGATCTCTAAATGTAACGTCTTTAGAGAGCAACCGATGCGTCCCTACCAGAATGTCCACTTCACCGCGTTCGAGTTTGGCGAGAGTCTCTTTTTGTTCTTTGGGCGTGCGAAACCGCGACACCATTTCAATCGTGACCGGAAACGACGCAAACCGCTCGCGAAACGTCTTCCAGTGCTGAAAGGCCAGCACCGTGGTCGGCGTCAGAACCGCCACCTGTTTTGACTCCATCACCGATTTAAACGCCGCCCGCATCGCCACTTCGGTTTTGCCAAATCCGACATCACCGCACAACAGACGGTCCATCGGCAGGGTTGATTCCATATCGGCTTTGATATCAGCGACACTGTTAGTCTGATCAATCGTCAGTTCGTAGGGGAAGGCTTCTTCAAATTCTTTTTGCCAGGGTCCGTCCAGTGAAAATGAGTAGCCTTGAACCAGTCGGCGTTCGGCATAGAGTTTGAGTAACTCTTCGGCCATGTTGCGCATGGCCCGTTTGACTCGGGCTTTGGTCTTGGCCCAGCCAATGCCACCCAGTTTGTCGAGCGTTGGGGTGTGGCCATCCGCACTGGAATATTTCTGAACCAAGTCCAGTCGCTCAACCGGTACAAACAGTTTGGCTTCATCCGAATAGACCAGGAGCACAAACTCGCGGGCGGGCATCCGAGGGTCAACCTGGATTTGTTGCAGGCCGTGGAAACGCCCAATCCCATGGTCAACATGCACCACATAATCGCCGATTTTCAAATCACGAAAGTCTGAAAGAAAACTGTTGATCGAGCTTTTCCGGCGGGTTTTGGTTGGCGGCAACAGGCGGACTTCTTCGGGCGATGCGGCCTGGTCAAATAATTCGCGCTCAACAATGAACTGCAACTGAGAGCAAGGGAAGGCAAAGCCACCGCTCATCGTGCCAACGGTCACGACACAGGCCGCCCGCGCAAAGATCTCAGACGACGTCATCATCTTCTGCGGGTCAGGCAACAAGACCGACGGGTATTCATATTCGGTCAGCATATCCTGGATGCGTTCTGCCACCCCAAGCGACGGCATGACGAGCAATGCCGTTTCGCCTTTCTGACGCATTTCGCGCAAAGCGGTGACCAGTTGTGGAATCCGACCGTGAAATTTGCGGGCTGGCTGGGTCGTCAACCGGATATCCGGCTGGCGGCGGTCAAGCGGAAACAAAAAGATTGGCGTTTCTTCAGCGGTTTTGACTTCAACACCATCGAGCGCACCGACAAATTCACTATCCACAGTTGCGGCTTCCACGCCAAGGACGCGAAACTCAACCCGCCGCAGTTGCTCGACCCATCCCCGCAGCCGCTCCGGTGAATGAATGAAGTACTCGGGCGAGAGCACCAGTTCCCCTGCATCATCAGCCCCACGAAATTTTTGCCAGAGCTTTTTCTGATAGGAGGTGAGGGTTTGTTCAATCGCCACCGGCTCGTCAATCACCAGCAAGACATCCTTGAGGTAATCGAAAATCGAGCCTTCCAGCGGACGCGCCAGCGGCATGAGGTATTCCCAATCGGCAAACTGGTCACCACGTTCAGCGGCTTCAAGTCGCGGCGTGAGTTGATATTGATAGCGGTCGTCTTGCCAATGCTGGCGCGCAGCTTTGCTCCAGGCGACAAAATCACTTTTGACGGTTGGTAACTCGTTCATCGGCACGATTTGACACTGGCTGCACTTCTTAATGGAGCGTTGGGTTTCAATGTCAAATTCGCGAATTGATTCCAGCGTGTCGCCAAAGAACTCCAGCCGGTACGGATTGGGATTGGCCGGTGAAAAAATGTCGAGGATGCCGCCCCGCAAACTGAACTCACCCACCTGAACCACCGGTTCGCGGCGGTAATAGCCAACTTCGCCGAGCATCGAAACAATGTCGTCAAGCGGGTACTCTTCATTGACATCGAGGGTCAGGCTGACCAGATCGAGCTTGCTTTGCTCCAAAATCCGTTCGATCAGGGCCCGGGCAGGCAGCAGGTACACCCGGCCTTTTCCTTCAGCCATATGCGTCAGCGTCAGAGCGCGGGCTTCGAGGACCTCCGGGTGCGGCGGCATGCTTTGATAGGGGCCACCTTCAATGACGGGAAACACCGCCACGCCGTCATCTTCCTCAGATTGAGGCGACAACCCGTTGACGAGTTGGGTGAAATAGCGAATGTCGACTTCAATCGCTTCAATGTCTTCTGAAGTCGGCAGCACATACGCGACTCGTTTTTTGGAGATATATTGAATGAGAGCAATCGCCAGGGCACGGGCACTCCCGATCAAACCGGAAAGCACAATAACACGCCGTTGCTCACGGAGCTGAGAGAGAAAAGCCTGACCAGCCGGATCGGTTGCCAGATCGTTGAAAAGCGCGGGAAGATGATGAGTGGTGGATGAAATAGGCACAACCTTGAGGCTTGGGGTTCAGGGTTCAGGGTTCAGGGTTCAGGGTTGGAAAATTTGAAAGAACTCAGATTGAAATGATTGATTTTCCACAGGTTTTTCTCATTCTGAGAAAAACAACCCATTACTCTGAATAACCTGATCCTTTCAAAATTCTTGAAACAATATCCGTCGTTGAGACGCCGGGGACAAACGGGAGTGAGCGGACCAGACCGCCGGCGGCTTCGACTTCTTCACGGCCAATAATCTGGCTGAGATCCCAGTCGCCGCCTTTGACCAGCACATCTGGCAACAGTGCCACAATCGTGGCGCGTGGATCCAGATCATCAAACACAACGACGAAATCAATGGCTTCAAGTGCGGCAAGCACTTCAGCACGTTCGTCCTGATTGAGAATTGGACGGCTGGGGCCTTTGAGTTCGCGCACCGCCCGGTCGCTGTTGATCGCCACAATGAGCGCATCCCCAAGTGTACGGGCTTCAGCCAGATAGCGAACGTGCCCTGGATGAATCAGATCAAAGCAACCATTGGTAAACACCACACGCTTCCCTGCTGCTCTGAGTCGGGTCCGATGTTCAACCAGTTCGGCAAGTGAACAGACCTTGGCACTGGCTGCAAAGTGTTGAGGGCCTGCAGTCGTCATGTCGAAATCTCCTGAAAATGATGCGAAACAGCGAATGTAGAAGGGTTTACGCCGCACTGTCAAGCGCAACCCACACCTTTGGGGTTCAGGGTTCAGGGTTCAGGGTTCAGGGTTTTTGAAAGGACAAAAAGGATAACCAGTGATTGAGGAACTGAGGAAGAGACAATCCCAACGAAATCAGGTTTCAAAGTTCAGTCATTTTCTTTCGTCCTTTTTGTCTTTTCTGTCCCTTTGGTCTTTTCCCCCTGAACCCTGTTCGTTACTGGTCGCCAATCTGGGAAAACTCAGCAGCGCCAAAGACGGCTTCCGCATGGCGATAGAATTTGAACTCCAGCAAATTGTTGAATGGATCCTGGAGAAAGAACGTCCGATGTTCGAGCGGCATACCTGGAAAGCGCACCTTTGGTTCTTGATAGAACTTCAAGTGATGCGTTTGGGCTCGTTCAAGCATGGCTTCCCAGTCGGCTTCGGCATCGAAGATCAGCCCGAAATGGCGTGGATAAATACCACGTTGTTCAGGGAGTTCGTCACTGGTTTTGTGGGCAACGATTTGATTGCCGCCCAGATTGAGGATGAGCGAAACCGGGCTTTCGCGTCCGATCTGGCAACCCAAACCGTCACGATAGAATACTTTAGCCTGTTCGATGTCCTGAATTGGAAAGGCAAGATGAAAGCGAATGTGTGTCATATCACTCCTTCGGAAAAGTTCAGAGTTCAAGCTTCAGCTTGCAAGAAGGCACCTGAAAAATCCTTTCACTTGATGATGTGACTTATGTTGGTTCAGCCATTATTTGTTTGGCAAGCTAAAGCGTGAACTCTGAACTCCTCATTACATTGTAGGAGTAAAACCGCAGGATTTTTCGCCGAGGTGAAATCACGAGTTCTTTTTCAGTTTCCGCCATGGGGTTCCCTTTCTTAAAAGCAGGCATATCAAGCAGTAACAAAAGTTACGATATTCCTTGTTCTAACCTCAGACTGCCCAAAAACATCACAACCAGTTTGAAATACCTGGGGTGCAGGCATCTGGGTTTGACTGTAACAAACCATCCAGGAAAAATTTGGAGTTTCATTTTTTCGGCTGAACCGCTAGCATACATCATCTTTTTTCCCCCTCCACAATTACAGCACATTCCGAAAACAAATTAAGAATTGTGAATGAAAAATCATGAGATGGCTAACTGCATATTTTGCAGCAAGATAGCTACTTCATACTTCATCCCTCATAATTCATAATTGGTCTTAACGAGGTCGTATGAAATTCGACTCCTACGACGTAGGCGGGTTCTATGACGAGATGTTTGGACCCGAAGGTGAGCCGCGTCCGGGGACGCGACTGCTGGCGCAACGACTCGAATCCATCCCGGAAACCGAGATTTTACAGCGCCAGCGAGCCGCTGAAGCCGCCCTGCTCAAACTCGGGATTACCTTCAATGTCTATGGCAACTCAGACGGAATCGAGAAGATTTTCCCGTTTGACATCATCCCCCGCATCGTCGAAGCCCACGAATGGGCGCCAATCGAAACGGGTCTCAAACAGCGAATTCAGGCATTGAATCTGTTTATTGACGACGTGTACCACGACCAGAAAATCATTCGTGACGGCGTTGTTCCAGAACACATCATCACGTCGAGCAAGTGCTTTTTGCGACCCTGCATGGGGCTGAACCCGCCTCATGGCGTGTGGTGCCATATCACCGGAACCGACCTGGTTCGCGATGATGAGGGTCAGTTTTTCGTGCTCGAAGACAATCTCCGCTGTCCATCAGGCGTGTCGTACGTGCTCGAAAACCGGGTTGTCATGAAACGCACGTTTCCGCACGTGTTTGAAGATTCGCGGGTGCGCCCGGTCAACCAGTACCCGAGCAAACTGCTTGAGACGCTGGAGCGGCTGGCACCACATCACGTGTCTGACCCGACCGTGGTGCTGCTCACGCCTGGGGTTTACAACTCAGCCTACTTTGAACATTCCTTCCTCGCCCAGCAAATGGGCGTTCAACTGGTCGAAGGCCGTGACCTTGTGGTCGAAGATAAATATGTCTATATGCGGACCACCAAAGGCTTTCGGCGGGTGGATGTCATTTATCGCCGAATTGACGATGATTTTCTGGATCCACAGAAGTTTCGGGCTGATTCCATGCTGGGTGTTCCTGGGTTGATGGACGTTTACCGTTCCGGGCGGGTCGCACTGGCCAACGCTCCGGGCACGGGCGTGGCGGATGACAAGGTCATCTATGCCTACGTTCCCGCCATCATCAAGTACTACCTCGACGAAGACCCGATTTTACCCAACGTTCCAACCTATCTGTGCAGCGATGAAAAACAATTGCAGCACGTGCTGGCCAATCTTGACAAGCTGGTGGTGAAAACGGCCAACGGGTCAGGAGGCTACGGCATGCTGGTCGGCCCCTGTGCCAGTGCCGCGGAACGCGCCACATTTGCCGACGCCGTGCGTGCCAATCCGCGCGAATACATTGCCCAACCGACGCTCCAGCTTTCGCGTGTGCCAACCTTGATTGGCAATCACCTCGAAGGCCGCCACGTTGATTTGCGCCCCTATGTACTTTATGGAGAAGAGATTTACGTGCTTCCAGGTGGGTTGACGCGAGTCGCCCTAACCAAAGGTTCGCTGGTGGTCAATTCGTCACAGGGCGGCGGGAGTAAGGATACGTGGGTGCTTTCGGAATAATCGGGTTCAGGGTTCAGGGTTCGGGGTTCGGGGTTCAGGGTTCAGGGTTCAGGGTTCAGGGTTCAGGGTTCAGGGTTCAGGGTTCAGGGTTCAGGGTTCAGGGTTCAGGGTTCAGGGTTCAGGGTTCAGGGTTCAGGGTTTTCGAATTATGAGGAGATAGATAGGACTGAGAATCTGCAACAACCGCCTCAGTCAACCTCGACATCAAGCGGCATCATCTTCCAGGGCATCAAGCCTGGTAGCATTATCAGCCAGCATCAGGGTCATGGAGTTTAAGCGTCGGTCAATCTTTCGAAAACCAGCTTTTGTCTCTGCTTCCAACCGCTCAAGTCGGCCTTTGACGTCAGCCAATTCTGATTCCAGGTGTTCAAACCGTGGAATTACTTCCTGTACCAAGGCTTCACGAACAACTTCAGCCAGCATTTGCCTTAGATCATTTCGAGTTTGATAGCTTTCTGGCGGCGGATAGTTTTTGGTTGGGTCTTCGCTCATATTGTCTTCCTTTCGAACATGAGTGTTGTTGGATGCTCATCTGATTGTGCCATAACAGGAGTGTAAAACAATTGAATTTTACCTCGACCACGTAGGTAAAAGCTCATTGCTCATCATACTCACTGTCACTCAAAAAGGATTTACCACTATGCTCAGTCGCGTTGCTGATTCGATCTACTGGATGAGCCGCTCTATTGAACGGGCGGAGAATGTCGCCCGCTTTGTGGATGTCACCTTAAACCTGATGCTCGATTTGCCGGAAGCAACGGTGGATCAGTGGCGACCAATTGTGGACACCAGTGGCGATTTTCAGCTTTTTCGCCAGCTTGGCTACGACGCCACGGAAGACAACGTCGTCCGCTTCCTGACCTTTGACGAACGCAACCCCAATTCGATCCTGTCGTGTTTACAGGCGGCGCGGGAAAATGCCCGGTCCGTCAGGTCGGTGATCTCGTCGGAAATGTGGGAGCAACTCAATACCTTTTACCTGATGGTCAAGGAAGCCGCCGCCGCACCAGGTCATCTGGATCACCATTCGTTTTTCTCGCGAGTCAAACTGGCCAGCCATTTGTTTGTCGGCGTCACCGATGCCACCATGTCGCACGGCGAAGCCTGGCACTTCAACCGGCTAGGTCGCTTGCAGGAACGGGCCGACAAAACGTCGCGGATTCTGGATGTGAAGTATTTTCTGTTGCTGCCAAGTCCAAACTACGTGGGAACGGCGCTGGATGACGTGCAGTGGTCAGCGTTGTTAAAGTCGGCCAGCGCACTCGAAATGTACCGCAAACGCTATGGCCGGATTGCTCCGGGCGACATTGCCGAGTTTTTGATTCTGGATCGCGAATTTCCACGTGCGATTCGATTTTGCCTGTTTCGCTGTGAAGAATCCCTGCGCGGGATTTCGGGCTCGCTCCCTGGAACCTACAGCAACACACCGGAAAGAAAACTGGGGCGCTTGCGTTCCGAACTCGATTGCACCACGATAGAGGAAATCATCGGCGCCGGGCTACACGAGTTTCTGGACCGATTTCAAGCCGACCTGAATGCCGTGGGAGACAGCATCTTTGAAGCCTTCTTCGCCATGCGCCCGATGAGCCAAACCGCCATTCAACAATAAGGATCATTCACCAATGACATTTTGCCTGGGCATTGCCGTCCAAGACGGATTGATTGGAATTGCAGACACGCGGATCACAGCCGGAATGGAAATGAGTTCATCACGCAAACTCATCACCCGCCAGTTTGAAAACAACGCCTTGTTTTTGATGACGTCCGGCTTGCGCTCCACTCGTGATAAAGCGGTGATGTATTTTGACGAATATCTCAATGACGAAGGCCGAACCTTCGACAAATTGCACAAAGCCGTGAATGCCTACTGTGGATTTGTCCGGCAGGTGGCCGATGAAGACCAGTCTTCGCTCTCACGCAGCGGCCTGTTTTTCGACCTGCACACGTTGATTGGCGGCCAGTTTGAAAAAGATGAGACCCACAAATTGTATCTGGTGTATCCGCAGGGCAACTGGGTTGAAATCCTGACCGATACACCGTTTTGCATCATTGGCCGCTCAGCCTATGGGAAACCGCTCCTGGATCGGATGCTGACGTATCCGACCAGCCTGGAACATGCGCTCAACATTGGGTTTCTGGCGTTTGATTCGACATGCACCAGCGTGACCGAAGTTGATTTTCCGATTGATATTGCCCTCTATCGCACCGGCTCGTTTGCGATTTCCGAACACCGGTTCGCCCAAAATGAACTGCAGGAAGCCTCAGAATGGTGGCATACCCGACTCAGTGAACTGGTCAAAGACGCACCTTCAAACTGGGCGAAGAAGTTCTTTTCAAAAACCGAAGCCGCGCATTCCTAAATCAATCAGGATTGGAAAACCAAGAACTGGGATCAGGGGTCAGGGAATTGTTTTTCTCAACGGTTGTGTTTTGAGCGAATGCAACGAGAAACCTGGCTTTAAAATTTTGAACCCTGACCCCTGATTGAACCCTGACCCCTACAATGTCAGCACCCAAAAGCCACCAGAATCTCCACGGTATGAACGACCTGCCACGTATCCCCTTCTTTGGCTTTTATCCGGAATCGAATCGTACTGACACCCGGACTATAAGGCATATTCCCGCCTTCTGGTTTCTGTTTTGCGACGTTTAACCATCTTTCCTCATTTTGGGAATAGAGCCCTTCATACAAAGTAGCATTTATCTTCTCTTGTTCGACGATTGCTTGATAAAGCTCCTCTTTGGTGTAATCCGGGAATCGGTCCTCATCCTTGAAGGTGATGGGATTTCCGCTAAAAACATGTCGTTGGGGTGAAGTCAGCTCAACCCAGGTTGACCGCCCGTGTTTCCAGTCTAAAAGATACAAGGGAAGACCTTCATCATTAATCATCAGGCTGGTTTCGATTTGTTGTTCAATTTTAAATTCCCGGGTATCTTCTGGTTTGGGAGTGAGCCGGATTCTTACATTCTCATACAGGTTGTCCAACCCCATTTCAAACTTCACAAGATCAGATGGATTCTTTTGAAACAATCGCCACCTTCCTTCATCCGATAAATCTTTCCCAGTGATTTTAATCCCCTGAAGCCGAGCATTCGAAATATCAGATTGTGAAAGGTTGAACATTCCTTTTGTTCTAAATCCACCAACTCCGATCAATGTCACGCATACCAAACTCAGTATCATTAATAATTTCAGACTTTTGCTTAATATCATACCTTACTCCGATTAACAGTTTGTGCTATTTCTCCATTAACTAAAAAGCAATCAAGCGTTAACTTAATACCACGTGTAAACAATTACTATCTGTGGCTTTTTTCTCATGTGAGGATTCCACTTCAAAATAGTATAACTTCCAAAAACTGGGGTTAGCATCCCAGTGCCGTTGCAATGTCTACAATGTGGATGACCTGCCAGGTATCGCCTTCTTTTGCCTGGATTCGAAGTCGAATAGTACTTACGCCAGGGCTATAAATAACCCACCCCTCTTGCGGTTTTTGCTTCACCAGCTTCAGCCATTTATCGTCATTTGGGTCATAGGTGTAATTGCCACTCCTGGCATCCCGTTTCCCTTGTTTGATAACCGCCTGATAGAGTTCCTTTTTGGTAAAGGCTGGGAATCGGCGGCTATCCTTTTCCGTGATTGCTTTTCCACGAAAAATATTTGGCTGGATTGCAGTTAATTCAATCCAGCGTGATAACCCGTGTTTCCAGTTCGAAAGATCAAGATGTGGTCCCTCATCATTGATGGTCATGCTGGTTTCGATTTGTTGCTCAATTTTAAATTCCCTGGTGTCTCCTGGTTTAGGCTTTACTCGAATCTGCACCTTTTCATATTCACTGGTATAGTCCATCTCCAACTTAACCTGTGTGGATGGTTTCTTTTTCGTGAGTTTCCATTTTTTCTTATCCCAGGAGTTGATTCCTGAAATTTCAATCAGGTCAAGTTTTTGAGCCAGGATGGGTGATTCAACTTCAGGTTGCTGAGCCCAAATTGGTGAGTGAAAAGACAGATTTCCAAAAATCCCGACTCCAAACTGAAGCAATACAATTAAACAACATTTTAATTTCAACTGGTTTTTCATATCAGGTCCTATCTTCTTTTTTGTGTGAGTTACACCAATACCACATGTAAGTGGTCATTATGCTTGGCTTTGTATTTCACAATCCCTTTGAAACCAGGAGCGTTGTAAATAACTTCATCATTAAAAAATATCTCTCTCACTGGAAATAATCTCAAAATTAATTGAATCAGTTCTTTAGTCAGAGCCCGATCATAGGTAGAATCGCTATAGGATACATTTGCTCCTGGCCCCCACTTTGAGTCTTTTCGAATGGGCCTCATGTCAATAGTTTTGCCATCTCGATGTGAGCCATGTGGCGGGAAGGAGATTCCACCAGGCCGACTGATATCACCAATCTGAATCGGACGAGAGGAATGCCGCTGATACCACTCCCGACCAAGCGTCCGCAGGCGATCAATCGTTTCCCGAGTCCCGATTTGATCAGGCATGTCTTCGATATTCCCTTTGACACCTGGATGAAACCGGTTGTAAGTTACAAAACCCAGGCCATGTTCCGGTAACTCCCATCGAATCTCACGGTTGCCATTTTTTGGTATTTCGGCACTGGTTAACTCACGCGGTGATGGTCCTTCAGAGGTCCAGGGACCAACCACTCTCACGCCTACGACAAATTCTGACTGCTGAACCCGTTGCCTGATCGAATCAGCCGATTCACGCAGGTTTGGTGGCCGGTTTGTGGTTGAATCAGCGTTAAACAACAGCGCGGCAAACGTTTCATCGCCCGGTTTTACGCGACCTAAAGACCGTTGCGAGATTCCCCGGACTTTGGCCCGCTGAAAGGCAATGAGTGCCTGTTGTGTGTGCCACCCCCAATTTCTATCTTCAACGATGGACTGCATTCCAGGAACATTCTTGACATTTAAATTCAGCAGTTTCTGGATTTCCAGCACGTCTCCCTTGTCGTTGCGTTCACCTTGTCCGACATTTCCCTTTAGCATTTTATTTGAAGCTCCTTCTTCAATTTCAATTTCGTTTGGCCAGTGGAATTTAATTTTCACGGCCAGTTGACTGAGTAAGTGCAAATGCCAGGCCAAAAATAATTAGGCCGGGAAGTTCAAAATGAACTTCCCGGCCCTTTGTTTTTCACGGTCGTCTTTCTGGAAGGAATAAATGCCATTTCCTCGCTGGCTCAGAGAACTCACTCCTCTTCCGGTTCGAAAGGCAGGGAGGAAATGGCAAACTTGAAAACGGGGCTGGGGGCTTGGGGCGACTGAAGGGATGAGGGATGAAGGATGAGGGATGAAATAAAACCAGTTCTTCAGCCCGACTTCTTCAGCCCGATGTCTTCAGCCCTGTTTTTTTCAGCCCTTAGTCCTAATTGGCTCGCCCGCCTGACTTGCGTAGCGAAACATCGCCCGAGGCTGATTTGATTGAAATCCGCATTCCGCCATTGCCGATGCTGCCGCGAGCCGATGCGCCGGGGCCGTATTCGTGCTTTTCAACGTTCAGTGGGAAATCTGAATTCACATCACCGCTCACTGTCGCCATATCTACCTGAGCGCCCAGGTTTGCCGGAACGCGGACGTCAACATCGCCGCTGGCTGAGGCAAATTCCATTTTTCCGCTCGCATTGGACAGGTTTGTAATGTTGACTTTAACGTCGCCGCTGGCAGTTTTGGCGCTCACCAGTCCTTCGGCATCATCCACCAGCACATCGCCGCTGGCGGTGGCAACGTCAATATCACCTGAAGAATTCACCACTCGCACATCACCGCTGGCCGACTTGGCGTCAATATCGCCCGTGACTTCTTCAAGGGAAATATCACCGCTGGCGGTGGCAATTTTGTCAAACTGGAATTTAGTTGATTTGGGAACCTGGACTTCGAAATTGACGCTGGCGTCACAGTTGCAATTTTGGGGATATTTGACCCGGAGTTCGACCCGGTTGCCGCTGCTCAGATCTTCGATTTCAACGCGGTCAGCGTCGCGACCTTCTTTGATGGCTGTCACCTGGACGGTCTCACCGCCATAACCGTGAATTTTGATGTCACCTGAAACATTTTTGACGCTGATGCTGCCACCGGCTGACAGCGGGTAGGATTTTTGGAAGTTTTGAGCCATCGCAACGCCAGAAGCGGCGATCATCAGAACAAGTGCGAATGCGAAATGGGAAAAGTGTTTTTTCATATTGTCTCCTCGGGGGATTCCTTTCAAATGTGTTTTGATTCTCTTGACCTGTTGCCCGAGTGTGTGTGAGACAATTAGAAAAAGTTGCAGAAAAAATTTTAGGGATGCGAGTCAGTAGTCAGTAGTCAGTAGTCAGTAGTCAGTAAAGGGCTCCCCATTGTCTAGACAAAAAAACCAGGTTTTGAAGTTAATCCCTGAGGACGCGATGTGAAAGTGAATCGGTCAACTCGCCTGAGT